>DOOY01000281.1 GCA_003514765.1 Nitrosomonas sp.
CGCCATTCTGTACACGTTCCACCAATTGTTGATCGACTTCCCGATCACCCATACTACCTGATCCTTGAGCATTTAAATTAAGAAAAAATTACTAATCACTTTTATGGCTTTGATTAAAGCCTGCCAGATCAAGTATACCTATTCAACGGGTTCACGGAAACCAATAAGTTACAATTATAAAAGACAGCAAGTAAAACGAATAAGTTCACTTAAGAAAACAAGCAAACAAAGCCATTAATCGGTCGCTTTTCATAAAAAAAGAATTGTTTACTGTAGCAGTATCAAAATGCAACGCTTTAAATATTGATCGGTTTTAGACAAGAATTACGCATTATTTAATATCTATTGTGCTGTACGCACCATTTGACAAACGTAATTTTTAATATCTTTTTATATTTGGCTGCTCATCAAACGAATGCAGTGAAATGCATGGCTGCGGTTTCCAGCCGGATTTACGGTGATCGACAATTACATTGGTAAAAATGCCTCCCCTCACAAAGAAACGTGCTGTCAGGCGGATATATCTCGGTTTTAGTACGGCAACAAGATCTTCCAGCACTTGGTTAGTTACGGCTTCGTGAAAAGCGGCTTCATCACGGTATGACCAAATATACAGTTTCAAGCTTTTCAGTTCGACGCATTTTTTATCTGGAATATAATCTAATACTAAACTGGCAAAGTCAGGTTGCCCTGTTTTTGGGCATACGCAGGTGAATTCCGGAATTTCCATATGAATTTGATAATCTCTTTTAACAAACGGATTTGGAAAAATTTCCAGATGTTTACTCGGTTTAGTCGGCATTTAACAATTCTCTTCTTTTAATTAATTCAGTTACAATAAACAACGATTACATACACAACCGATTTTCGATTCTTTTCCCATTATAACTGCTACCCACACATCAAATTGCGTCTTGTCAAAATTAAACTCGCTGGTTTTAAATCATTCGTCGAGCCTACTGTTATCCCAGTCACTCACAATTTAGTGGGCATAGTCGGACCTAATGGATGTGGCAAATCTAATATTATAGATGCCGTCCGCTGGGTGCTGGGGGAATCTAAAGCTTCGACCTTACGTGGCGAGTCCATGCAGGATGTGATATTTGGCGGGTCAGAAAATCGCAAGGCTGTTGGGCGCGCCAGCGTAGAACTTTTTTTTGACAACAGCTTCAATAATGTGGCCGGTGCTTGGTCCAGTTACACAGAAATAGCCATAAAACGCATCATTCAACGCGATGGCAATTCAAATTATTATATAAACAATATACATGTCAGAAGGCGCGATATTACCGATCTTTTTCTGGGAACAGGCGTTGGCGGACGTGGCTATGCCATTATTGAACAAGGTATGATTTCACGCATTATCGAAGCTAAGCCCCAAGAATTAAAAACTTTTCTCGAAGAAGCAGCCGGCATTTCTAAATACCGAGAAAGAAGGCATGAAACAGAATTGAGGCTAACCGATACGCGAAAAAATCTCAATCGTATCGAGGATATTTCTAGTGAGTTAAAAAATCAAATTGAACGACTGAAAAGCCAAGCTGAAGTCGCCAGTGAATACACGGCATTAAACGTACAACTTCAAGAAACGCAACAGGTACTATGGCTTCAGCATAGAGTGGAAGCCACAAAACAGCGTCTCGCTGTAGATGAAGAAATTGAATCGTTAGAGCAGACGCTTGAAACAGAAGTCACGCAATTGCAACTGGTCAAGGAGCAACGGGAAAATACCCGCGTTCATGAACAAAACCGTAATGAAAATCTACACACGCTACAGGGAAAATTATACGAAGCGAGCGCTGAAAAAGCACGTCTTGAGCAGGAGATTACACAATTTCATAAAAACAAAGAGCAACTTTTTCAGCAAATACAGAATATTGAGAAACAATTAATGCGCAATCAACAACAACTCAATACAGCTATGGAAAACTTACAGCACTGGCATGCTGAAAAAGAAAATGCACAGTCTGTACATGAAAACGGAGTTCAAAAAAACAAAGCGCACGTTGCAAAACTGCCTGAGTTAGAAGCAATTTTTAACCAGTGTCAGAAAACATTTGATACCGCTCAGCAAAACCTCATATTTACTGAACAAGCTGGCAATCTGGCCAAAACACATATACAACATGCGAACAAAGCCATTCTGCAACTTGAATCGCGTAACAATCGTTTACAAAAAGAATTCGATTCACTTGATGAACCCGACCATCAAACACTTAAGTCAATTCAATCCAAGTTAGAGCAAACACACAATGAATTAACAGAAAACCAAAGCACACTATTGCAAACGGAAACCGCGTTTACAAAGAAGAGCCGTCAAAAAGATAAAGCAGCATCTCATATTCATGAATTGCAAACAAAATTATCTCACTTACAAGCCCGATTCCATGCACTTCAAAATTTGCAGCAAAAAATTGAAAATAATGAAGCATTAACCAGCTGGTTGCAAAAACATGAATTAAGATCACTGCCACGCTTATGGCACCATATACAAGTTGACAAAGACTGGGAAAACGCGCTTGAATCTGTTTTGCAAGCGCGTTTGAATAGTTTGGGATTCCCGCAGATTGAAATTATCAATGATTGGGAAAATGATTTACCACCTGGAAAGTTAACTATTTTTGAATATCAAAATCAGGATAATAACGCCGCAACAAGTGATCTGCTTATACCGACCAACCGCCATACACAGTGGACGGCATTAACGACCTTTCTGGCTTGTGCTGATACCAGCATTAACTCAGTTATCAATGATTGGCTCAAAAACATTTACGTCGTGGACAGCATTCAGGCTGGATTATTACAAAGACATCGGCTAAAGTGCGACGAATCATTTGTTACGCGAGAAGGACACATTCTTAACCGTAACAGTATTAATTTTCACTCTCCTGATTCACAATTACATGGTGTTTTGTCCCGGCAACACGAACTCAATCAGCTTCAAGCAGAGATAGTTGCAATCGAAAATGAATTGAAAGTACAACAATCTGATTTCAAAGAAATTGCAGGCAATCATGAAACATTAAATCAAACAATTCAACTTTGCCGCAATGCGCAACAACAACTCACGCAACAACAGCATCATTTGCAATTAGAAAAAATAAAACTTTCTCAATTTAACGAACAGGTTGAACAACGCAGAGTCCTCATTAAAGCTGAGTTGGATGAGATACGTCAGCAGCTTACACTAGAAAACCAACAAAAAGAAAATGCAGAAAAAGAAGCCCGAGAACATCTTCATCAAACTGAAGAAATCGAAAAGTGTGTACAAGCGACAAAAAAGGAATTAGCCACAGTCGGACAACAACTTACAGAACAGCGCTTAAAAATAGAAAAATGCAATAAAGAACTGCAAGAAGCGGTTTTTAACGAGAAAATATGTCAAAATAAAATCAATGATATAGAGAATTCAATCAAAACGCTCGAGGAAAACAAGGTGCATCTATCTAAAATTAGGGATAACTCATTGTTAGAGAATGATAATCAGGATGATGCCACATTAAATTCCCTGCTCGAGACATGCAATTCACGGTGCAAAGATCTGGAACAAAAGGTTGTAGAAAATCGTAGCGAACTTGAGAAAACGAGACAACAAACTCAACAAATTGAAAATAAATTGATGACTTCTGAGCGCCGCCAGGCATCACTGCGTGAGTCAATTAATCAACTTTATTTAAATAAACAAGCATTCAACCTTCTGGAAGAACGATACAACGAACAACTGCGCGAAGCTCACGCAGATGAAGCGAGTTTAATGTTTTGGGTAAATAAAAAAAGTATCACTGCCTTGCAATCCGAAATCAATCGCACCCAAAAAAAGATAGCTGCATTGGGCTCTGTGAATTTAGCTGCGTTAAAAGAACTTGAAGCACTTCAAGAACGAGAAACAGTATTAGCATCCCAAACCCAGGATTTAAAAGAAGCAATAGTTATTTTGGAAAATGCCATTGAGAAAATTGACCAAGAAACAAAAAAACGATTGCAACAAACTTTTAACTCGGTCAATGATAGCTTAAAAGAAATTTTTCCGATTATTTTTTCCGGCGGGAAAGCTCAGCTTGTTTTCAGTGATGGTAAGATACTGGAATCCGGTTTAACGCTTACAGCGCAACCACCTGGAAAAAAGAATAGTTCAATACATTTATTATCAGGCGGCGAGAAAGCTCTGACCGCATTGGCGCTTATTTTTTCACTATTCCGACTGAATCCAGCGCCCTTCTGTTTATTGGATGAAGTGGATGCTCCACTTGATGACAGCAACACAGGGCGGTTTTGTGAATTAGTAAAAAAATTATCTCAGCGCACGCAATTTTTGTTTATCAGTCATAATAAAATCACAATGGAAATTGCTCAACAGCTGATTGGAATTACAATGCAGGATCAAGGTGTCTCCAGAGTAGTCGCGGTGGATATTGCAAATACCGTTAATCCGGATAATGAAAAGGACACTGCATTTTCCTAAAAAAGAAAAAGACAGATAACTGACCGGCCAGCTGCAAAGCAAAATAAATTTTTTCAAATAATCATTGAATCAAGATAGTAAAGGAATAGTATGGATATATTGAATATGAGCGACTTACAAGTCAGTTTGATCATTATCGGTATCATTATTATTATAGGTGTTGCTATCTTTAACTGGGTACAGCAGTTACGCTACCGCCGCAAAATAGAATCTGCTTTGGATCAAAAACATGACGACGTTCTTCTATTTGAAAAAAACAATAACCTTAATCCACACAAGCCGCATGAGCGAATTGAACCGCAATTGAACAAAGATTTTTTTATAAAGAATGCTGCTCAAAAAGATAATTTATCCGCAAGACCGGTTGATGTTTTAACAAAAGACAATATCTTTAACGACTATTCCGAAAAACAACAAGCCGTAACAGAGCCTGGCACAGCAGAATCACAACCCATTTTAGATGAATATAATAATCTAACAAATTATATAGTTATCATTTCCGCTGATACAGTTATTCCTGACGCTCAATTGAATACGCTGCTACAAAGAAAATTTGACTTTAACAAACCGCTCATCTGGTTTGGTCAAAGAGAACAATCGAAACCGTGGGAAGAGATTGCGAACATTACAAATAATGAAAACACTGACTATATAAACTTGAAAGGATGCTTATTACTTGCAGATCGATCCGGACCAGTTAGTGAAATTGATTTATCAAAATTTCGCGACACGGTACAGGATTTTGCCACACAAATAAATGCAGTGGCAGAATGCCCGGATATCGTACCTGCACATGAGCAGGCTATTCAGCTTGATAAATTTTGTGCTGATGTTGATGTCATGATCGGCATCAATATTATCAGCAAAGATGAAGGCGCTTTTATTGGCACAAAAATCAGAGCCCTTGCAGAAGCATCGGGCTTCAAGCTTGAACCGGATGGTCTATTTAAATATAGGGATGAAAATAATCGTGTGCTGTTTACCTTAACCAACTATGAATCGGAAGCATTCATACCCGATAATATGAAAGCACTTACGACGCATGGTATTACTTTTTTATTAGATGTGCCACAAGTGTCTAACGGAGAAAAAGTTTTTGACCAGATGACACATCTGGCAAAAATTTTCTCAAATACACTCGGTGGTATTATGGTCGATGATAATCGTGTTCCACTCAGTGAAAATGGACTTTCAAGAAGTAAACAGCAACTCATCAATATCCAGAACTCGATGAAAGAAAATAATATTATTGCAGGTAGTTCAAATGCATTGAAATTATTTAATTAATCAGCGTTTTCTTATCAAGCACTTGACCTGATAACAAAAAATACAACTCAAATTGTATCTAAAATATACGGAGAAAATTTATGAGTCAAAATACTAAAACAACCTTTTCCCCAATAGAAGTTCAATTAGAGGCGGGCAGGCAATATTACTGGTGCACCTGTGGCCGCAGTCAGACACAGCCATTTTGTGATGGCACACACAAAAATACGGAGTTCTCGCCCAGAGCGTTTTCGGTTGATGAAAACAGATCTGCATGGTTATGCACCTGTAAAAAAACGGGTAATTCACCTTTTTGTGATGGAACACACAATAAATTATAAGAACAACAAATTTAGCTGATAAAAATCGCCGGATAACATTGCCAAAGAAAACTATTGTCAATCTCCCATTGGGCAATCATGAATTCAGAACTAAAATTTCTAGAAGAAGAAGTTCATCAGTTGGTACGTTTGTATCAGGATACATGCATTGAAAATACAAAATTACGCCAACAAATTACAGAAACAAACGCTAGAAATGAAAAGCTTACAGAAAAGATTCATATTGCCAGCAGTCGTCTAGAAATTCTTTTAAAGCATTTACCTGATAATGAATAGTGAAGAATTATTAAAAATTACTATTATGGGACGTGAATTCAATATTAGCTGTTCTGAACAAGAACGCGAAGAAATTATATTGGCTGCAGAATTTCTGGAAAAAAAGATTCATGAAATCAGAGAAGAAGGGAAAATAATGGATTCTGATCGCATCGTTATTGCCGCGGCACTCGGTATAGCGCATGAATTACTTATTTTACGTCAATCAAGTGGCTTTGACATTGAAGATTTTAAGCGTAGAATAACGACCATTCGGGAAAAACTAAATAATGTTCTTATAAAAAAATAAGTTGTCAGTCGATTGATATTTCTTAATATTTGAAACATTTATTTAA
This sequence comes from Nitrosomonas sp., assembly GCA_003514765.1. Taxonomy (GTDB): domain Bacteria; phylum Pseudomonadota; class Gammaproteobacteria; order Burkholderiales; family Nitrosomonadaceae; genus Nitrosomonas. The sequence goes on from DOOY01000281.1 coordinate 6,681, forward strand.
CCGGTTTTTTTTTGCCCAAAGGTTTAAAAAATAGCTCCCTGCCGTGTACGTGTAAGACTGAAATTCTTTGAACCAATTATCAAAACAGGTTGTTAACTAAAGTGATACTGTTGTGCACGCCCTTGCAAGGGTATGCCTGATGTATCCGGGAGACGACCACCTTGAACCTTTAGGTTCAAGATGATGGTCTAGCGGCATATGCGGGGGGCTCCCTTTTATCTCTATTTCTTCAAAACTGACCATCTTTTCCAATTTAAAATGGTGTTTCTTTTCGACATCGGTCGGGTTCTGCTTGATTTTGACTTTGAACAATCATTAAAACAACTCCTGCCTCCTGAAACACCTAACGCAAATGAACGTATCAAATGCATTCTGGATCGAAAAGATTTACTTGAAGCAGGATTGATCACCTCAGAAGAATATACCAGTTGGGCTTTGGATATACTGCAAAATAATGTCACCGTCCCTCAATTTCATCATGCCTGGCGGTCAATTTTCACGCTCAACAAACCCATGTGGCAGAATGTTCATGAACTCGCTGAAACAGGTCACCGATTAATATTGATTTCTAATATTAATGCAATCCACTATCCATGGATTATTACAGAGTTTCCTCAATTTTCTTATTTTGAAGAAGCAATATTATCTTTCAAAATTGGTTTGCTAAAACCACAAACTGAAATTTACCAATATGCGATTTCGCACTATAATCTAGTGCCTGAAAAAACAATATATATCGATGATTTGCCACAAAACATCGCGGCAGGAAGGCAATTTCGATTTCAGTGCTGGTGTTATGATATTTATAATCATCCAGACTTTGAACAGTGGTTAAAAAAGACGTTAGGAATAAACCGCTGATTCGCTTGGAAAAATAATTTTTTAAATGATTAAATTTAACTACGCGCTAAAAGTTGTTCAATAGCCGATTGTTTGTGCTCACCTTGACCAAAAGAAACATCCTGCAACTTCCCTTCCCGATCAAAAAGAATAGCTGATGGCGTCCCCTGGAGTGAGAAACGTTCAAATGTTTCGGCTTTCATAATCTTTTGTTCTAAATAAACCCGTATTTGATTTTGAATAGCCTTTTGTTGGTCTTCCTTTAGTTTGTCGAATTGCGCTAGTAATTGCCGTGCATATGACAAAACGCGTTCATCTGTTACCGGATCATTATCAGGTTCAACACGATCCATACCCACCGCAAAAGGTAACTTCCACGGAAGTTTACTATTACCGATGAGTAATCCATGTTGACTCATTGCTTTGAACGTATCACCAACCACTTCGCCCGTATTTACTAAAAGCTGTAAGTTTTCAAGCGTATTTTTATCGTAGTCTTCAAAAGCAGTTGCCAAGCCAATGATCACAAGCCCCTTATCAGAATATTTTTTGTGAAGTTCGATTGCGTTCGGTAAGGCATAAAGAAAACAACCGGGACAATTCACTTGGAAGACTTCAAAAAGTACAACTGAGCCCAGCAAATCACTTATTTTAATTGGCCCGGCCTGCACCCAAGCATCAACAGTTACATCGGAAAGTAATAAATTATTCATTAACTTAAACGCTTTGAGTTTTGTATTAATAAAAAAGCATAGCAAAATCTGTTACGACAAACACCGGTATTAAATTGTTTATCTACCTTCACCTAAAACCCGGCAATACTTAACTTAACCAGGTACCTGTTTCATTTTTTAAGTCTCTTTCATTCATCATAGAGCAGTTTATTTAAAAGAAATTTCTGAAAACCACACTATAATGGAACAAGTCTCTAACAACTACTTTAACCGACTAATATTCAGGTTATTCAAATGGATGGCGCAGCACAATGGTGTCTTCCCGATCTGGACCGGTTGAAATCATATCAATAGGCGTCTCGCAGACTTCTTCTATACGTTTTAGATAATTCTGTGCTGCTTTGGGCAATTGTTTGAAATCTTTGATCCCTGCTGTACTAGCTGACCAACCTGGAATTTCCTCGTAGATCGGCTCACATTGACTTAATTCATCAGCACCTGCTGGCAGTACATCAGAACGAACGCCTTGATCTGATTTATATCCTACGCCCACATTCAAAGTTCCTACGCCATCCAGCACATCAAGCTTGGTAATGCATAATCCAGTTACACCATTAATCTGTATAGAGCGTTTCATTGCAACAGCATCAAACCAACCACAGCGTCGAGGACGTCCCGTTGTCGAACCAAATTCATGCCCGCGTTCTGCTAAATGATTTCCTATTTCATTTTCCAATTCTGTAGGAAAAGGACCTGATCCAACACGAGTTGTGTAAGCCTTTGTAATGCCTAAAACATACTGCAGCATTTGTGGTCCTACACCGCTTCCAGGTGCAGCAGCACCAGCAACACAATTGCTGGAAGTCACAAAAGGATAGGTACCGTGATCTATATCCAGTAGTGCACCCTGCGCGCCCTCAAACAACAAATTTTTGCCGGCTTTATGTGCGTTAAATAAAAGTTGTGGTACATCAGCAATCAATGGCTTTATGCGTACAGACTGAAGAATCGCCGCATCAAGCGTTTTCTGAAAATCTATAATAGGTGCATGAAAATAATTCTTTAAAACAAAATTATGATAATCCAGCATTTCACCAAGTTTTGCAGCTAACCGGTCTCTATGAAACAAATCCTGCAAACGGATAGCTCTACGTGCCACTTTGTCTTCATAGGCTGGACCAATTCCGCGTCCTGTGGTTCCGATTTTACTTACACCTCTAGCTGTTTCCCGCGCATGATCAAGCGCTGTATGGCAAGGCAAAATTAGTGGACAAGCATTGCTTATACGTAATCTACCGCTTATATCAATGTCCATTTTCTCAAGCATTTCTATTTCTTTGAGTAATGCTTCAGGTGAAACGACAACGCCGTTTCCAATATAACAAGTCACATCATTACGTAAAATGCCTGACGGTATCAAATGTAATATGGTTTTTTTTTCACCCGTCACTAACGTATGGCCCGCGTTGTGGCCACCTTGAAAACGAATGACGCCTTGTGCGTGATCAGTCAACCAGTCAACTACCTTTCCTTTGCCTTCGTCCCCCCATTGTGTACCTATTACCACAACATTTTTAGTCATAGTATAGAATCTCTAAAAACACTCCTAATAATTAATAAATTAAATTTCTTCAACAATCCATTCACCTTCTCGTTTTACTAATTGCCTGTCACAGTTTAAAGTATTCTCAAGTTGTTCTGGTAATTCAATAATGACAATTTGGCCATCATTACGTAACTGTTCAATCTTTATATCAAGATTTTTATTTTTTTTCTTATAAGGTGCGCGTATGCCCATCGGATAAGGCGACCTTTCAACAAGCCTTGACAGCTCCCTCAAGTCCATGCTGAATCCGGTAGCTGGCCTGGCTCGACCAAATGCTTTACCTATTTCATCATAACGCCCACCCAGTGCTATAGCATTGGAACAACCGCGTGCATAGGCTGCAAACACCATTCCACTATGATAATGATATCCACGTAAATCTGCCAAATCAAATGCAATTGTACTCACAATCGGTTTTAGTTCTTTACTCACCATTTCAAGTTGATTAAGCGCTGATAAAATGCCTACATGTGTGGGCAATCTTTTTCTTGCTTCATCCAGAATTTTTTTGTCACCATAAAGCTCAGGCAATAATAATAAAGATTCTCGCGTACTTTTTTTAAGATTTGCACAAATTTCTTTCAAAGCAGCGATATCCTTTGCTTGCAGAACAGCAAACAATTCTGTTTCCATTTCAAGAGAAATTTTGGCGTTTTTTATAATCGCCCTAAAAACAGCGACATGACCGAGATCCAGATGTACTTGATTCAAACCTGCCATTGCCAGGCATTTCAGCATCAAATGTTGAATTTCTAAATCACTTTCTATACCGGCATGTCCATAAAGTTCCGCGCCAATCTGAAACGGTTCGCGCGTCTGTGTAAGGCTTGAGGGTACTGTGTGCAATACATTATTGGCATAGCATAGACGTGTGACACCTTCACAATTTAATAGATGTGCATCAATACGAGCCACTTGCGGTGTCATATCAGCACGTAGTCCCATCATTCTGCCACTGAGCTGATCAATAACCTTGAACATTTGTAAATTCATGTCGCTACCGCTGCCTGACAACAATGATTCAACATATTCTAGTAATGGAGGCGAAACCTGCTGATAACCATGAACCATCAAAAGATCGATCATACAACGTCGCATTGTCTCGATATGCAAGGCCTCAGCAGGCAAAACATCTTCTATATACTCAGGCAGCAACCAATTACGCATGACTATAAATCAACAACAAAACAAAGTAGGTGACAAATCAACTCACAATGATAAATAATGCCAATCCAATCAACATAGATGTCAATCCTATAAAACGAAGCTGACTATCTTGAATTTCGGTCATTTTCCTAAAAGTCTCACGCCAGGTCTTTGGTGATATGAACGGTAAAATACCTTCTAAAATCAGCATCAGTGCAAATGCCATCAGAAAAGTCTCTAGCATAAATGCTCCTTATCAAACCTTCTCTTGCTTTTGGGATGTGTGGATAAATTGGACATGTAGAGAGTAGAAGCCTTGCTTATATATGTAATTAGAATCTTACATTAGCAAGCGCTTTTATACTTTTTATGGCGGTTGATATATCAATTAGAAGACAAATTAGGAATTACATTACTTATTATTTTAATATCTGATATCACTGAAAGATCTACAATTTTGATAATAAGCCCGGCTGCGCTCTCCAAACTAACGGTAAAAATCTGTAAATATACGACTGTTTTTCAGTGATATCAGAATAAAATAAATATTATTAGTTACTTGTCGTTGGATTTTTAAGGTACTTGAAGAAATCCGAATTTGGCTCTAAAACCAGCATGTCATTTTTATGTTTGAAGGAATTCTTATAAGCATCCATACTGCGCCAGAATGAATAAAACTCCGGATCTTGCTCAAAAGCTTTTGCATAAAGAGCCGCCGCTTCTTTATCACCTTCACCCATAGTTTTCTGTGCATCACGATAGGCTTCGGCCATTATGACCTCGCGTTGCCGGTCGGCATCGGCCCGAATCTTTTCTGATTCCGCAGCACCGGTGGAACGTAATTCATTAGCTACCCGCTTACGTTCTGCTTCCATTCTGCGATATACAGATTCGCTGACTTCCTGAGGCAAATCGACACGTTTCAAGCGCACATCAACGACTTCAACACCGATAGTCCGCGCATCTATATCAGCCTTTTGACGCATTATTTCCATAATCATATCCCGTTCACCCGATACAACATCATGGACAGTGCGATTACCAAATTCATCACGCATACTCGCGTTAATTGTTTGAGCCAATCGTATTTGCGCCAGATTTTCATCGCCGCGTACGCTGATAAAATACTGTTTAACATCTATGATACGCCACTTTACGAACAAATCCACAAGAACGTTCTTTTTCTCAGATGTAATGAACCGCTCAGGTTCTTCAGCATCCATTGTCAGGATACGATCTTCAAAAAAACGCACATTCTGAGCAATCGGAATTTTAAAATATAATCCAGGTTCGGTCTTAACATCTACCACCTCACCTAACTGAAACAAAATCGCCTGCTGTCGCTCATCTACAATATAAATCGCCGAAGTAGCCAATAAAAAGCCAACCACAACAATACCCATTAACACTGATGTAAAACTTTTCATTTATCTCATCTCCCTTTCACGGCCGCGAAATGCTTCGCGTGAACGTATGCTGCTGTCAGGTTTTATTTCCGGCATAATGCTTGTTGATGTATTCGTTGGAGGTGATGTCGATGCCGAATCACTCATGCCGATTAATTTGTCCAGAGGCAGATACAATAGATTGCCTCCACTTTGCTGATCAATCATGATTTTACTGGTATTCGACAACACCTGTTGCATCATATCCAGATACAAACGTTCACGCGTCACAACAGGTGCTTTATCGTATTCTTCTACCAGCTGGCTAAAACGACTGGCGTCACCGATCGCACTTGCTATTACCCGTTCCTTATAACCTTCTGATTCTTCAATTAACCGTGCTGCATTACCCCTGGCTCTCGGAATTACGTCATTGGCATAGGCTTGACCTTCATTCTTTTGGCGCTCTCTATCCTGCCCCGCTTTAACCGCATCGTCGAATGCTGCCTGCACCTGCTCAGGAGGTTGCGCATTCTGCATGGTAACTCTGCTAATCGCTATGCCGATTTGGTAGCGATCCAATATCTCTTGCATTAAAACTGTTGCAGCAGATGCAACTTGTTCTCGACCTTCATAGAGAACAAAATCCATTTTACTTTTACCAATAATCTGCCTGATCGCTGTCTCAGCTGCTTGTAAAACTGAGTCATCTGGATCTCTGTTATTAAACAGAAAATTTTCTGGATTATTCAATATATACTGTACAGCGAATTGAATATCAATAATATTCTCATCATCCGTTAACATCAGCGATTCTCTTAATACTTTACTTCTGACATTATTACGATAACCGATTTCAATCGTACGCACTTGGCTGACATTTACTAATTCTACTGTTTCGATCGGATAAGGCAGGTGCCAACGCAAACCCGCTGGCGTTGTATCCACATACGCACCGAAACGCAGGACAACGCCTCGATGGCCTTCATTTACAATATAAAAACCACTGGCTATCCATACGACTAGCAACAGACCGAGGATTACTAAAATACTGCCACGGCTGGGTTGTCTTGGCTCCTTACCGCGTGAACCGCCGCCGCCCTTGTCTTCCTTCGAGCCAAATATATTGTTGATTTTCTTATTGACATTACGCAATACTTCATCCAGATCAGGTGGTCCGGAATCACCTTTGTTTTTTCCCCACTGAGGATCATTTAAACCCATAATTCTTCCTGTTTTATTTGTTCAAAATGTATTTATACCGTAACGCTACTACGCTTTACCTTGCCGAAATCCGTAGATCCCGTGTTCTCCGATTCAGGTTCTTCTTTTACAACAGCCTCAGCCAAGGCCTGTTTTACGAACTCCAAACCCTCACCTGTTTTTGCACTTAAGCGAATCCGGGATATTCTACCATATTCATCCCGTACAAAACCCACACCACTTTCTGACAAATCACTCAGGTCAATTTTGTTTAAAACCAAGATCTGAGGAATTTTATCCGCCCCTATCTCAGTCAACAGTTTATTCACTGCTCCTATCTGTTCGTCCTTATTTGGGCTACAAGCGTCGACGACATGAAGCAGTATATCAGCTTCGACAGTTTCTTCGAGCGTAGCGCGAAACGCAGCGACTAATGTGTGCGGTAGTTCGCGTATAAATCCAACTGTATCAGAAACAACAACTGATCCACATTCAGGGATAAATAATTTCCTTGTTGTTGTATCCAATGTCGCAAACAGCTGATTCGCCGCATAAGATTGCGCACGAGTCAACCGGTTAAACAATGTTGACTTGCCGGCATTGGTATAACCCACAATCGAAACTGACAAAATTTGAGAGCGATGCCTTGAACGACGTTGGATTTTACGTTGACGCTGCAAGCCTGCCAATTTTTCCTTGAGTAACTTAACCCGCTTTCTTAATAATCGACGGTCAGTTTCCAATTGTGTTTCACCTGGGCCACGCAAACCGATCCCGCCTTTTTGTCGCTCAAGGTGCGTCCATCCCCGAACCAAACGCGTCGCCAAATGCTCTAATTGCGCAAGTTCAACTTGCAGCTTTCCTTCATGACTTTTAGCACGTTGTGCAAAAATATCCAGGATCAGACTGGTACGATCAATTACCGGACAATTAAAATGTAGCATTAAGTTACGCTGTTGCGCAGGTGTAAGGTCATGATTAAAAATCACCACGTCAGCACCAGTATCAGCGATTAATCGAACGATTTCTTCCGTTTTCCCGCTGCCTACAAATGTTCTCGGGTCCGGGCGCGAACGTTTTCCTTCAGCAACAGCCAACACTTTAATCTGATTACTTGTTGCAAGTTGCTGTAATTCTTGTAAGCGTTCAGACTGAATACCATCACCAAAGTCATTATTTACCAAAATAGCGGCGTGTATGCTACGAGCGCGGGGTATACCTGACTTCTCAGGCATTAACTATCTCTCGGTTCAGAAATTTCTACTGGAATTGTAACTGCTCTTGCGGGAACGACAGTCGATATAGCATGTTTATATACCATTTGTGTCACCGAATTTTTCAACAGCACAACATATTGATCAAACGAGTCAATATGTCCTTGCAATTTAATGCCATTTACTAAATAAATCGATACAGGAATATGCTCCTTTCGCAATATATTTAGAAATGGATCTTGCAATAACTGTCCCTTGGTACCCATGCGCAGCTCCCTGTTCTAATTATTGGTTATAGGAGTTATGACTCTACTCGATTTTCTTTTACAAATCCAGTATCCAAAGATATTTTCAGCATACTTTCCACTGATGAGTCATTTGTTTTAAATTTATTTACAAATATTCAGCTTAAAAAATAGTAAAGCACAGAAATATTTGATTTAAATACTACTGTTATCAGTACCGCCCGGCTGATTTTACGGCCCGGACGGTACTTGTTAATATACTGATAAGCTCTAGTCTAGTCTACTTCTTTTTCGTAATAATCAAGCATTCAGTCTTTAGAAAGGTTGCGGTCTTGGCGTATCGTTGTTCGAAGGTGGAAGAATGGGCAGTTTAATATCAGGCTGCTCTCCGGTCAGGGTTTTCAGAAACGCTACGATACTATCAACTTCTTTTTTATTGAAATCGCGATCGAGCTGCAATTTTCCCATTATTTTTACAGCTTCTTCCAGTGTCCAGACAGCGCCATCATGGAAGTATGGGTAGGTCAGTTCAATATTACGCAATGTTGGCACCTTAAATACATTTAAATCCGTATCCTTGCCAGTGACGGCTTTACGACCCTCAATTTTACTATCCGTTTTATAAGGATGATGAACGCCGAATTTTTGATAAAGTGCTCCACCTACTGCAGGACCATTATGACAACCTGTACATCCACTGTTTTTGAAAAGCTTGTAGCCTTCCAATTCCTGCTTATTTAACGCATTTTTATCACCTTCCAGCCATTTGTCAAAGCGTGATCCCGGTGTTACCAGTATTTCTTCGAATGCTGCGATGGCGGTTGTTACCCGGTCTATATCTACTTTGTCAGAGCCAAATACTTTTTCAAATTTTGCGCGATATTGTGGTATTGAATTTAAAACACTGACAGCCAATTCATGATTTGAAGCCATTTCTCCCGGATTTGCAATCGGACCGCCCGCTTGCTCTTTCAGATCCTTAGCGCGTCCGTCCCAGAATTGCGCCAAATTCATTGAAGAATTTAACACTGTCGGCGCGTTTATCGGACCTTGGTGCCAATTATGCCCAATGGAAGTCGCGATATTATCTGTTCCCCCCATGCTCAAATTATGGCAGGAATTACAAGAAATAAAACCGGATTTTGATAATCGCGGGTCAAAAAACAGCATTTTACCAAGCTCAACCATCTCCGGATTAGTGGGTTTTACAGCTTTGATTGGTTGTATCGGTTCATTGGTGGCTGACGCATTAATCGAGGTGACAAGCGCGCCAATTGATAGCAACGAAACTACCAGTATACGTATCCTCATCGATATTCTCCCTAAAAAAACGGCTGATAATGGCGCAGCCGATTACGCCTGATGTAACATTCACAAATGGAAACTCAATAAAAAAGGAGCAGCTCTGCCCCTATTATTTTTTTTCTTCCTTCAGTTTATTTTAGTATATGAGCTTTCGCATACTATTTTGTATTACTAACACCGCCTCTATCTATCTGAA
>DOOY01000082.1 GCA_003514765.1 Nitrosomonas sp.
AGTGCAAACGTTGTATTGACATCCGTAGTCGGCACAATTTTCCAATAATGCATGCCAAACACATTTTCAATAATCCAGGCTGTTATATCTATTGGCATAATATCCATGGTGTTCATCAGCAACACCCAGATAAAAATCGTCAATGCTGTCGGCGCCACAAAAACATGCCGGTTTCCATGAAATGTGTTTTTTACCTCGTTATCAATAAATTCAATCATGAGTTCAACAAAGGCCTGGCGCTTGCTTGGGACGCCTGGTGTCGCTTTTCGCACGACCAACCATACACAACCCAGACCCAGAATACCTAATATAATAGACGTTACCAGTGTATCAATGTGCAATGTCCAAAACGCACCCTCCCTGACCTGGACAGTCATATGCGTTAAATGATGATCGATATATTTTGTTGGAGTAAGCTCTGTATCTGCTGCCATGGGTTGTCTGCTATATTAATTCTATTAATCTATTTGTTTTTATAATTTTCGTTCAGTTTTACCATCTGAAACGAACAATGCCATACTGTGCATAATCACAGTCAATATGAATGTACCTATAAATGCAAACGCATTGAGATTGTCATAAAACTTGAATACAGCCCACAGCAGAATAACTGTCAAAATAATTTTAACGGCCTCTGCTCTCAAGGCAGTTCTAACTGTTCCACCAGCGGTAAAACCTTTGTGACGTGAAACGATGATTGCAAAGGCTGTAGAGGAAACTATACTGACCATTCCTCCGAGAAATGCCGAAAATGCGCTATGCAAATTCATCAGCGGTACTAATGCAATTGCAATGACAATTGTAATTAACAGTTGCCAGCGTAGAACAATTAAAAGTGGTTTAACAGTTACCCAAGATGGCATGTTGAATTATCCCGGATAACGCCCTTTTTGAATTTCTCTACGCTTAAAAAAAGCGCGATTTTATACTGATATGATAATTCAGTCAATGTAAAAATTGGAGTAAGGTTTGTTTGATTAATTTGTTTGTTATGCCAAACAATAGCAGGATCATCTCTAATCTGATCGCTTATCATCATATCAGGTATTCTTCGATTGCTATTATCATATTGTCCGTGTTTTCAGTAACAATGATAATACTCGCCTTTTTCACCTCTCTCTGTTAGTCGCCTGAACTATGCACTAACTCTGGACATATGCGCACTCAAAACTTCAATCCAATGTCTGACCGGCAAATCTGTCCCATTTTGCAAATGCAACAGGCATCCGATATTGGCGGTTACTATTTGTTCAGGTTGACCGGTTTCCAGCGCAGACACTTTATTATTCAGAAGCTGCTGCGATAGCTCCGGCTGTAAAATGGAATATGTTCCTGCAGAACCGCAGCAAAGGTGTGCGTCGGCAACCGTAGCAAGTTCAAAACCGGCAGTCTGCAGAATTTTTTCTATTTGTCCACGGATTTGTTGGCCGTGCTGCAGCGTGCATGGAGAATGAAAAGCAAGTTTGGTAGAAACTGAATTTATTTTTTGTTTGCCCAGAATCAGTTGCAGATTGTCCAGTTCGAGTAGCAAAATTTCGCTGATATCTTTGGTCATGGCAGAAACTTTTGCAGCTTTTTCGGCATACACAGGATCATGGCGTAGCATATGGCCGTACTCCTTGACAGTCACGCCGCAGCCACTGGCAGTCATGGCAATCGCTTCAATCTCATTGTTGTGAATAAAAGGCCACCAAGCATCGATATTGTTTCGCATGGCATTCATGCCTTCTTCCTGTGCATTCAGATGGTAGGCAATCGCGCCGCAGCACCCGGCTTGCGCTGACTTAATAAGTGAGATGCCCAGTGCATCCAGCACATGTGCGGTAGCCAAATTGATATTAGGCGACAATGTGGGCTGGACACAGCCATCGAGCACCAGCATTTTTCGTGAATGCCGGGGTTCTGGCCATAAGTGATTCGATTTTACTGCTGCAGGCACCTTTTTTTTCAAATGGGCGGGCAGCACCGGGCGCAGCGACTGCCCGATTTTAACGATTGGCTTGAATAGCAACGGATTTGGCAAAACCTTGCGCAACAAATAGCGCACCAAGCGCTTATCGGTGGAACGTTTAACCTGTTTTTCGATCAGATCGCGGCTGATATCAACCAGCTCTGCATAACGTACACCGGATGGGCAGGTGGATTCGCATGCGCGGCAGGTCAGACAACGATCCAGATGCAACTGCGTTTTTTGCGTGACTGGCTGGCCTTCGAGCATCTGCTTCATCAGGTAAATACGGCCGCGCGGACTATCCAGTTCATCCCCAAGCAACTGATAAGTCGGGCAGGTGGCCAGGCAAAATCCACAATGTACACAGCTGCGTAATATAGCGTTCGCTTCCTCTCCCTGCGGTGAATTTTTGATGAAATCGGCGAGCCTGGTTTGCATGTGCTTATATTTTAAAATTCCGGATAAAGACGGCCTGGATTGAGTATTCCGGCAGGATCAAATTTTTGTTTCAGCCGTTGATGAATGGATAATAATGCAGCGCCCAACGGCTGAAAAATCTGATCTGACCGATTGTTGCCGCGAAAAAGTATGGCATGTCCGCCAGCTTTATTTACCGCCTGTCTTATACTGTCAGCTGCTGTACTACAATCATCACCGCAACTAGCCAGCCAGCGTAGCGCACCGTTCCATTCAATCAGCTGCTTTCCAGAAAGCGATGGAAACGATAAGGGTAGTGTAGTTGATTTGATCGATAAGCGCCAAAGTGATGCCGCCGGTTGAAAAAAATCATGTGTTTGCTCGCGCACAGATTTCCAAAAAGCATGGCCATCGATGTAATCTTCGCCGCCGATTTGTGTATAAGCAGCATGTACTGCCGATTCAGCGCCCGATAAACGGATGAACAATTGGTTGTCAACATAGCAGGTTGCAGAAATCGGTAACGGCTTAGCCGCCCAACGATTCATAAACGTTATCGCACGCGCTTCATCCATTTCCAGACTTAAAGTACGCTCACCAGCCGGCAGCGGCAGTACTTTAAGCGAGACCTCAAGCAGTACACCAAGTGTACCCATAGCGCCC
>DOOY01000142.1 GCA_003514765.1 Nitrosomonas sp.
ACTAGCAAAACGCATCGTCAGGGAAATGCAAAGCGTCAGCCGCATCTATACCAACCAGGAAATCGCTGTTGCCAGCATGTTAGAACGTGCGCTGAAATATCCAGTTAACTTTGTCTGCACTGGATGATGGTGATATTACAATCAAAGGTATCTACACCCGATTTACAGACGCATCCTGGTGGCTGCATGCTTTACGCAAAATTCATGCAAGAATGCTGGAACGGCAAGCCATTGATTTAGGTTTTGTGCACAAACATGCAAACCCCTATGTCAGTGACGAAACCCTGACGCGGCGCAGGGAACAAAAAAAGCGCAATCGCCGTATTCTTGATGGCCTGCTGGCTACTAATGAACTTGGTCAAAACTTTACACTCAGTGAATTAGCGGAAAAGGGATTAGCCAATCCGCGTATACGGCGCAGTGAATTAATGGTGCGTATCTTTGGCTTTGAAGCAATCGCCAATGAACTGGGACATGCCGGGGAGTTTTATACCATCACCTGCCCTTCCCGCATGCATGCGCGTCTATCCGCCAGTGGCCGGACAAATCCAAAATATGACGGCACTACACCAGATAAGGCTCAAAAGTATCTCAATACTGTCTGGGCAAGAATCCGAGCAAAATTAAAACGGGAAAAGTTGGTTGTGTATGGCTTGCGTATTGCAGAACCGCAACATGCTGGCACACCGCACTGTCATTTTCTACTTTTCATGGCAGCCGAGCATGCCACCAAAGTACGCGAAATTATGCACCATTATGCACTGCAAACCGATGGCGATGAAAAAGGCGCTGCTGAACATCGCTTTACCGCTATTGCTATCGACAAAAACAAAGGTACGGCTATTGGCTATATCGCCAAATACATATCCAAAAATATTGATGGTTTTGGCCTGGAACATGACCTGGAAGGTAATCCCGCACAAGCTGCCGCTGAACGTGTAGAAGCCTGGGCCTCAACCTGGGGGATTCGGCAGTTTCAACAGATCGGTGGGCCGCCTGTTTCAATCTGGCGCGAACTACGCCGCGCACAGTGCGATTTTCCCTTGCCCATACAGCAATTCATTCATGCAGCAGATAAAGGCAAATGGTCGCAGTTTATCCGGCTCATGGGCGGCGTTAATGCCAAACGGCAAGACCACTCCGTTAAGCTGATGAAAGAAGACAGCGAAGAACTGGGTAAGTATGGCGACCCAATCAAGCAGAAAATAAGCGGCGTGATGACCGGAGACACGAAAATATACACACGTTGCTTGCGCTGGAAAATTGAAAAATGTGTGGCCAACACTCAGTCAACCATTCTGGATAAAGTTAAGTGCCCGAATGGAAGCAGCGGCGGAGGCAGCGACCGCGAAGGCGACTTTGCGGCGCAGCCGCCTTGGAGTTCTGTTAATAACTGTACGGGATGTAATCAGAGATGAAGCAGCCATTTATGATAGAAAGAATGAAAATCATCGAAGAGCCTGCTTGTATTTATATTAACAAAATTCGATGCAGCGTTAAACAGAATGGAGATCAAAAACAGGTGCAGCTTGATTATCCCTACACCATATTTGACTATAGCTCAATGGCAAAACCTGCATGTCATGATTTTCAAAACTGTATATCGTTCTATTCTAGGATAGTAGCAAATTGAATTGATACCACAAATTTTTTGCGCCTTTTCCAAATGCATGGTAGATATACAGAAACTTTATAATTACTCGTTAGAGCCTTTATGGCTTCAGAAAACATAAGTTAACGGAAAACTCAGGCTATTTTATTAATTCTATGGAGCGAGTATGGGAGGCGATCAAACCAAAAATGCTGCATTAACAACTGCACTTGCTTTTCACTACCAGTTTTTAATTGGGCTGTATTATTGCTTCACTATGAGTGAAGGCCAATCAATCTGGTTTGAGCGTGATGGTGATGTCAGCTTAATTGGAGAAACGATTGAAGATTCGACGCAGACTGAAGTTAAGGACTACAGCGATGCGCTGACTGACCACCACGAAAACTTTTGGAAAACCCTTAGAAACTGGCTTACGCCTGAATTTAAACACAAAAACTATAGTTCGCTGGTTTTGCACACTACGCAGGCATTTGGTGTGATGTCGTCGCTCAGAGACTGGAATGAGAAAACGGTCGATGAGCGAATGAAGATTATTAAAGCAATCTGCGCCACTCGAACACCCAAAGAATTATCCGTTGATAAACCAAAGCCCATTGTTCAGTACCAAAAATCTGTAATAGCCGTAGAAGAAGATAAACTAAGAGCTGTGTTGGCTAAAGTTGTGTTGATTACTCAAGCAGACGATGTAAAGTCCGTTCGAGAGAAAATACAGGGGCGACTCATCGGCATTCCCAAAAACAACCAGACGAGTTATTTGGAGGGTATTGTCGGCTTTGTTTATGGGAGTGCTGACAATAAGCAATGGGAAATTAGTAAGTGTCTCTTCGACCAAAAATGTGAAGAACTCACCTCTGTCTACTGCCGCAAACAGTTTACAATCCCTGCATTTACGGGTCGGGAGGCAACAGAGAAAGAGTTAGCGCTACATGAGGAGAAGCTCTTTGTAGAAAAAATACAATGTATCGAATATGAGGATGTAATTCCAGAAGCCGTTGGTAACTGGATTGAGCTACACAACTCCTTAAATGAAGAACTGGATGGCGCACCGCAATTTCGCAACACTGCCAATCAATATCAATCTCAGTTGGTCAAGCAGTTCAAACACAAATACTCGAAGGAGAAACGTAATTGTTCTGACATAATTCGTAGTTCACAGAATTTATATGACGATGTAATTGGTGAAGCGCCAACTGGTACTGAGGGCTACCAAAGTCCACCTATTGAATACAAAAACGGTCTGATCCACGACGCTATGGACAACGATGAACTAAAGTTGCAATGGAAAGTTAAACCATGACCAGTTTGGCCGACGCATTTTATCAAGCAAAGTACAACCCATTTAAATACGGCGGTTATATTGTCTCATTTTATGCGCAATTAATTGGTGTAGAGAATAATCTTTTACTGGCACAGTTGGTTGTTCCTTTATGTAGTCATCCTGTATATTCTAGCAAGCTATCTAATGCCAGGTTTGGCCTCAAAAGTAAAAGCACGATTTGGACAATCTTTGACGACCGAACCAAATTATATGATTTGCAAGAACGCGTTGATGAATTCAAAGAACTGACCGATCAGAGTCTACAGTACTGCCTTATCCACGACTGGATTGAAATTGACACGCAAAAGCTGTCTATTTCTGTACTGCCAACAAGTGCCCCCCCAGATATTTATAAATGCGCGGCAAATTTAGGGAAGTTGTTTAACCATCTTTCAGTTATGGAAATTTATGCATTATTAGGAGTAACGCCGCGATGAAATCTTATATTCATGAGCTGGGAGTAATAGATAAAACAGGCAAGACGCATCCGGTAAAACTCCAACAAGGGCTGAATGTAATTACAGGCAAGTCATCGACAGGTAAAAGTGCGTTAATTGAGATATTTGACTATTGCTTCGGTAGTAGAGAATACACAGTACCGAAAGGCGTTATTACCGATAGTGCTGATCCTTATTATGTATATTTAAATGTGAATGGGCAGGACTTTGTGTTTGGCCGTTTGCCTGATGACGAGAATAAAGCTTTCTTTAAGCGTGTAGATGGATACTACCCAGAAAAGATCAAACGCAGCTATTTTGTTGACAGCCATTTTATTGCGTTAGATAAATTTAAAAAGCACACCAGAGGATTGTTTTTAGACATTGATGATGTAGATGAGTCATTAGTAGTCAGGAAACAAAGAAGGTTTAATGCAAAAGCACCGACGCCATCGATTCGCAGTTTTGCCTCTTTTATGCTGCAACACCAAAACTTGGTGGCCAATAAGCATGCGCTTTTCTATCGATTTGATGAAAAAGAAAAAAGAGATCAAGCCATTGAGCATACTAAGATTTTCTTGGGGTTGGTTGATCAACATTTCTTTCTTTTGTTCACTGCTGTCCCGTTAACTTTCTTTTCAAAACAACGTTGGCTGGTTATCATATTTGCATCGATTAATAGGTGGATCGCCTGGTAACAGTGCCATGAGATCACGTTTTTCAAATAGGTTGAGGTGAAAAACCGTAATATTTGTTGCATGCTGATCTGAATCGTTGACTGGAATTTGATAAACGCGATCAGTAAATAGACGCATAATGCGATCCAGATTTGTGTCATGACGGCATTCTTGCTGGTTCCGACAAATGATTTAATCTTGAGGTTCTGCTTGATCCATTTGAAGAAGAGCTCGACTTGCCAGCGTGCTTTATAGATGTCGGCGATGGTTCTGGCAGCCAGTTTGAAATGATTGGTCAGAAAAGCATATTGCTTGCCGGTTTCTTGATCCCGATAGACGATACGGCGCAACGGAATCGGACATTTTTTCACGGCGTCGTGGCCTGTGAGCATAATCGTCTGATCGCTGACCAATCCTTTGTTTTTCTGTACAGGATGGTGCTCAACCACTTTATAGCTGGCATTTGATTTAAGGCGGGTGACAAAATATACGCCTTTGTTGGTCAGTTGATTAAACCATGCATAATCGATGTAGCCTCTATCCATTGCCACAATACTGCCAGCTGGAAATGCCGGTGCGCGTCCGACTTCAATATCACTGGTTTTTCCATCGGTGATCACTGCAAACTCGGGTAGATAACCGTTGTGATTGAGACCAACATGCAGCTTGATAGCCCCTTTTGTCGACCGGAAATCCGCCCACGGA
>DOOY01000148.1 GCA_003514765.1 Nitrosomonas sp.
AATTTGGCATTCGCAGCATTCCAACGCTGGTTTTATTCCGGCAGGGCCGTGAAATAGCGCGTCAGCCGGGCGCGATGAATACAGCAGAAATTGTACGATGGGCACTTAGTAAAATATCCCGATAGCCGGTTAATCGATTACTTCAAAACCCGCATCGCCGATTGCTTTTTTTAACCGATCGACACTGGTGCTGGCTGGATCATGCATAATGGTTGCCTGTGCCGCATCAAGCGACACTTCCACCTGTTCAACGCCGGTCAGATTTTTAAGCACGGTTTTGACGCTATTGACACAGCCGCCGCATGTCATGCCCTGTATTTTAAGTGTAGTTGTTTGCATGGTGATCCTCTTTTATTGATTTGCCTGCCAGCGCTTCAGCAATAAAGAGTTGCTGACGACCGACACCGAACTCATTGCCATGGCGGCGCCAGCGATGACCGGATTCAACATGCCGGCCGCGGCCAACGGAATGCCAAGTGAATTATAAACAAAAGCGAAGAACAGGTTCTGGCGGATTTTCCTGAGCGTGGCGCGCGATAATGAAATGGCATCCGCGACACTCATCAGATCGTTGCGAATCAGTGTGATGTCGGCTGCCTCAATGGCGACATCCGAGCCCGCGCCAATGGCGAAACTGACATCTGCCGCAGCAAGTGCCGGGGCGTCATTAATACCGTCACCGATCATGCCGGTAAAGCGGCCGCTTTCTTTCAGTTTCTTGACTTCTGCAGCTTTGTCCTGTGGCAGCACTTCAGCGCGGAATTCGTTAATACCCGTGCGTTTGGCGATTGCCTCGGCGGTAACCGTATTATCGCCGGTGAGCATGACTACGTGAATACCCATATTTTGCAGACGTTTAACAGCTTTAATGGATGTGTCGCGCAAGCGGTCGGCGATGGCCAGGTAACCCAGGATACGCGGCTTCTCATCTGTTATAGCTCCGATGGCGATAACTGTTTTACCCGCCGCCTGCAGGGTGGTGATTTTTTCTTCGTCCAGGATGGCGCCTTGCTGTGTTAAAAATTTGGGGGAACCGAGCAGGTATTGGGTGCCTTCAATACTGGCCTTGAGGCCGCTGCCGGTAATAGCTGAAAAATCAGTTACCGGTTTGAGTGTAACATTCATTTTTTCAGCCCGTTCCAGCACCGCTCTGGCAAGTGGATGTTCGGAGCCTTGTTCCAATGAGGCGGCGATTTGCATGAATTCCTGCTCACTGAGAGTATTTGCAGGTATGCTGTCGGTGACTGCCGGTTTGCCTTCGGTCAGTGTGCCGGTTTTATCCACGATGATGGTTTGAATTTTTTCGGCGTGTTCGAGCGCAGCTGCATTTTTGACCAGAACGCCGACCTGCGCCCCGCGTCCGGTCCCGACCATAATAGCGGTTGGCGTTGCCAGACCCAATGCGCATGGACAGGCGATGACCAATACCGCCACGGCGTGGATGAGCGCGGTTACGAAAGTACCTGTCCACCACCAGGTAATGCCCAGCGTAAACAGGCTGATGACAACGACAATCGGTACAAAAATACCGGAGATAGTATCCGCCATGCGTTGAATTGGTGCTTTTGAGCCTTGCGCCTCTTCAACCAGATGGATGATAGCCGCGAGTTGCGTATCTGCGCCGACACTGGTTGCGTGGCATTTGAGTAGGCCCTGTTGGTTCATGGTTGCCGCAAAAACCTTTGATTCAGGATGTTTGTTGACGGGCAGACTTTCTCCTGTAAGCATCGACTCGTTGACGCTTGATGCGCCTTCAATCACAATGCCGTCTACAGGCAGGCTTTCACCGGGACGAACAATAAAAATATCGCCGACTTGCAGACCGTCGGTGGGTATTTCAAAAATTTTTCCATCACGTTCAACGCGGGCTGTTTTGGGTTGCAGCTTGATCAGTGTTTCTATAGCTTCGGATGTTTTGCCTTTGGCGCGCGCTTCCATGAGTTTGCCGAGCAATACCAGGGTGATAATCGCTGCACTGGCTTCAAAATAAATATGCTGGTCGAGTGAAAACAGTGTGACAACGGCGCTGAAGAGATAAGCCATGCTGGTGCCTAATGCGACCAATACGTCCATATTCGCACCGCCGCTGCGCACCGCATGCCATGCGCCGATATAAAACCGTTTGCCGACCCAGAACTGCACCGGTGTGGCCAGCAGCCATTGCAGCCAGCGGGGTATTATGTCCATTGCGTCCATGCCGTAACCGGTAAACATCGCGCCCATTTGCAGCACCAGTGGCAAGGTGAGAATGGCCGATATCCAGAACAGGCGCAATTCAGTCTTATAAGCGGCCTGGCGGCGCGCTTTTTCTTCAGCATGACTTGATTCGCTGATTTCATTGGCGCCATAGCCTGCATTTTCAATTGCAGCGATCAACTGGCCAATAGTTGCCAGTCCTGGTATGAAATTGACTTTGGCGGTTTCGGTAGCGACATTGACATGGGCGGTTACACCGGGCAGTTTGTTTAAAGCGCGTTCAATATGTACGCCGCAAGCCGCACAGGTCATTTTGTGCAGCTGCAGGTGTACCGATTGCGGTGCAATGTGGAATCCGGCTTTTTCGATCGCTTCGATGAGATTATCTGTTTTTATCTGCCCGTCATCATAATGCACGCGTGCTTTCTCACTGGCGAAATTAACCGCAGCTTCAACACCCGGCAGCTTGTTCAGATTTTTCTCGATACGTGTTGCACAGGCTGCACAGGTCATGCCTTCAATGGGTAGTTCGATTTGTTTAAGTGTCGCAGTGCTCATCAGGATATTCCCTCATTGTCGGCAGATGAAACAAGTGGACCGATGTTGAATTAAAAAGCAATGCTTATCATATGGCGACCGCTATCAACAAATCAAGTGGATTGTGCTGTGTTTTATTATTGGCCGGCAGCGTGTTCTTCTGGGACTATGATGCCGTCAATCAGCTGAATTCTATCGCCGCGGTGCAGTTGGGACGCGTCCGGGACGGTAATGATTTGCTGGCTGCCGTCGTGCATGGTAATGCCGACATGATAGTGCTGGTGACCGCTATGCTGTGGATGCCCTCTGCCTGCGTTATTCTGAGGATGCGGATATACACCATGTCCGCCTATTTTTCTGGCGATAGTACCGGCAACAATACCGCTTGCCATTGCATTCAGTGCGTTACTCTGATTGATGAAATCGATAATACCGCAATTGATGCAATTTGATGCGTAAGGTGAACCGGATACATTGGGTGCATGTGGTACAGGTACGACAGGTATGACTGGAGGATAGTGAATGATACCGGCGTCGGTACTTTTAATACTGACGCTGTTCCGGGCGCCAACAATTGCTGTCCCGGTGCGGTGCATTGCCCTGGTTGGAAGGCCTGGGCTTGGTTTGACCCCGGGCTTGGGTATCAGCGGCGCTACAACCTGTGCATTCGGCTGACGCTGTACCGACGCGTCCATGCTGCTGGACTGTGCCATTGCAGCCTGGATTGTATAAAAAATAACAGTTAAGATAAACAGGGTTTGAATCGTCCATGTTACGTATCTGGATAACATTGTCGTGTCCTTTGGTCGAATATGCTGATTAGTTGTTTGAACGCCGCGCGTGTTTTTTAGTTTCCGGTTTGTTTCAGATGACCGGTATTGTTACACGCAGTACATTGGAGGATAACGGCAATAATAACGATGAAAACGGTTATTTTTTGGACTTGTCGTTTTCAGGTTGTTCAGGTTGCGGCGGAATGTCAGTTTTACCGCCGTTCCTGGCTTTTTTAAAGGTAACGGTGGCGATGATAATACCCACTTCATATAACAGGCATAGCGGTACCGCCAGCATAAACTGGGATATTACATCAGGAGGAGTGATGATAGCTGCAATGACAAACGACCCGACAATGACATAAGGGCGGATTTCCTTGAGTTTGTCAATTGTGATGATGCCTGTTTTGACAAGCACCATTACTATAACCGGAACTTCAAAGGTAATGCCGAAAGCCATAAACATGGATAAAACAAAGTTCAAGTATTTATTGATATCGGTCATTACCGCAACACCTTCCGGCGCAAAAAAAGTAATAAACTCGAATACCAGCGGTAATGCAGCGAAATAGGCGAACAGCATGCCGAAAAAGAATAACAGGCTGCTGGCAAGGACCAGCGGCAGCGCCAGTCGCTTTTCATGTGAATAAAGACCGGGAGCGATAAAAGCCCATATTTGATAGAGTGTATGCGGTAATGTAATGACAAAGGCAAGCATCATGGCGACCTTCATGGGGACGAAGAACGGTGTTGCCACATCTGTTGCAATCATTTGCCCGCCTTGAGGCAATTTCTCAAGAAGCGGCTGCGCCAGTATCGTGTAGAGTTCCCGGGCATAAAACGCACAGGGTATAAAGCCGATCATCAAACCGCCCAGCATGCGAATGAGCCGGGTGCGCAGTTCTATCAGATGCGATAAAAGAGAGCCTTCAATCGTCATTGCGATTCGACAGCAGGATAATCATGCTATAAAAAAGAATGCATGATTAGACCGGACTGGTGAGTGGTATTGTAATTGCAGCTATTCCGGGGGTGATGCATTGTCTTTATTGAGTGTGTCATGTCGGGATTGGCGTGAATCCCGGGTGGCTGGTTTTGCCAATGAATCGGTTTTTGCTTTATTGGTGGCCGCATCAGGTTTGGCTTCAATCGTTTCTTGCGGTGAATTGGTGTCCGTCGCTGATTTGATTTCGTCAATTTCCTTTCGAACCGAATCTTCAATTGATTGCACGGTTTCATGCATGGTGCTGTGCATGTTTTTCAATTCTTCCATACGTATTTCATTGTGGATATCGGTTTTGACGCTGTAAACAAATTGACGGCATCTGCCTATCAGATGACCCAGTGTTCGAGCTACTTGGGGCAGGCGTTCAGGTCCAATGACGATCAATGCAATCATCGAGATGATCATTATTTCAAAGAAGCTGATATCAAACATGTTACTGTCTTAACAGTGAAAGCGTCATCATATTACCTTAAATAGGGCATGCCAATACTCTTTGCATGCTATGTACCGTATATAAGTTTGAACCACTACACTTTAGATTGTGAATTGTCCTTGGATGCGCTGTCAGTAGCCTGATTGTCGTTATCGGATTTTTTTTCGTCCTCTTCTTTTGTATCATTGGACACAGTTGTTGTTTCCTTCGACTTAATGGTCTCCTTAAAGGCGTGGGTGGTATCGGCAGTGTCCCTGATATCATCGTCAAAAGTTAAACTGCTTTTATCTGCGGACTGAGAAGAGGTGTTTTCAGTTTCAGAATTGGCATCTTTCATCCCTTCCTTAAAGCCCTTGATGGCACTGCCCAGGTCACCGCCCAGGTTACGCAGTTTTTTGGTGCCGAAAACCAGAACAACGATTACTAATACCACTAACCAATGCCAAATACTGAATGTTCCCATGATTGTCTCCCTATCTAATCGGAAATGGAACAATACCTGGAGATTGTTCGATTATAGAGCGCTTGAGTGCGGAAAAGCGATTTCCGACCATATTGTTTAATTTTTTCGTTAAATAAAGCGACTATTCGCCTCAAGCAATCAAAAAACCTGTCGCAAAATGGCTTTTCCTCGTTACGATTACTATTCCCGGACGGCCTCCTAGCCTTTATGAATCATGGCAGGCAGGCGATCTTTACTGCCGATAATATGTATATGTAAATGAAAAACTTCCTGTCCACCTACTCGACCTGTATTGATAATAGTGCGAAAGCCATCTGTACAGCCTTGTTCTTTTGCGAGTGTAGGTGCCAATAGTAGCATTTTTCCGAGTAATTGCTGGTGTGTTTTCTCACATTCCATGAGCGATGCTATATGCGTTCTGGGTATGATCAGAAAATGTACCGGGGCGGCGGGGTGGATATCATTGAAAGCAATGAGATCATTATCTTCATATATTTTCTGCGCCGGAATTTCATCGCGCAGTATCTTGCAAAAAATGCAGTTATCCATCGGTTGAGTATCCTGTCTTTTTTGATGCTCGTGAAGCTTTTTCAACAATACCTGATACGCCTTCGCGTTGTTCTAATTCTTGTAAAACATCTTCAGGTGTTATTCCATGATGCGCAAGTAATATCAAACAGTGAAACCATAGATCAGCCGTTTCACGTATGACATGCTGCGCATCACCATCTTTTGACGCCATGAGTGTTTCCGCAGACTCTTCGGCAATTTTTTTAAGGATTTTGTCTTGTCCGCCTTTCAACAGCCTGGCAACATATGAGTTATCGGCATCAGCTTGTTTACGTGCTTCTATGGTTTTGGATAAACGATGCAGAATGTCTGACTGGGTCATTTTTTATAGATTGTATCCGGGTTTTTGAGAATGGGTGATGTTATTACCCATTGATCTGATTCCAGTTTTCTGAAAAAACAGTGATGCCTGCCTGTATGGCATGCGATGCCACCTGATTGTTCAACATTAAGTAGCAAAACATCGCCATCACAGTCGAGACGGATGTCCTTCACTTTTTGTGTGTGACCGGATTCTTCACCTTTATGCCACAGTTTTTTGCGCGAGCGCGACCAGTAAACGGCTTCGCCTTTTTCTACCGTCAATCTCAGTGCTTCACGGTTCATCCAGGCAACCATTAGAACTTTACCGCTTTTCACTTCCTGTGCGATAACGGGAATCAGTCCATCATCAGACCAGTTGATTTCACTCAGCCAAGTTGAAGCCATAATTCTTTAAAAGATACAATGAGATTATAGGAAACTTTTTTCATTATAAGCGTACTTCTATGCCATGTTCCACCATGCGTTGTTTGGCCTGCTCGATAGTGTGTTCACCGTAATGAAAAATACTGGCCGCCAGCACGGCATCTGCGTGGCCTTTCAAAATACCGTCCACCATATGGTCCAGGTTGCCGACCCCGCCGCTGGCAATAACCGGAATATCTATAGCGTCCGAAACCGCGCGTGTCAATGCAAGATCAAAACCGTTTCGCATTCCGTCTCTATCCATGCTGGTCAGCAGAATTTCGCCTGCGCCTAATGCCTGCATTTTTTTTGCCCAGCCGATCACTTCAAGTCCGGCTGGTGTGCGGCCGCCATGTGTAAAGACTTCCCAGCGTGGTGTATTATCCTGGGTTGCAACCTGTTTGGCGTCAATCGCGACCACAATGCATTGTGCACCGTAATGACCTGAAGCATCGGCAACCAGTTGAGGGTTCAGAACAGCCGAAGTATTGATACTCACTTTGTCTGCGCCGGCATT
>DOOY01000228.1:0-3040 GCA_003514765.1 Nitrosomonas sp.
GGACCATTTGACGGCATATATGCATTCAATTTCAGCGGCGATGTGGCTGGTTTTGCTTCAATTCATGAAAATAATGGTGTAATGATTGCAGTTGTTCTGGAACCTTCCCCGTTTGATTCAACCTGGGAAGCACTTCAAGGCACACGCAGCGGCAACAGTGCGCGCTTGAGTTCGATTTTTGGCACCGTTAATCTTGTAATCGACACGACATTTAATGGCGACAATCTAACGGGAGCGGCGACAGTCATTTCATGCAGCGATAATGATGACGATTCGTCAAACGACAGTGACAATTGCGATATTCCAATCGGTACCGTTTTAAATTTAATTAAGATTTTCTAATCAAACACTTGACAAACATGTCACCGGTTGGAAGCCGGTAGTTTCCGGTTTTTTCCGTCTTCCCTTCTCACCTCATTCGCTTCAGTCCACCCGATATTACTTTATGCGGCGGAACAGTGATTTTATCATCTGCCACTGTATTACGTATGCGCTATCCAACTGATTGATATTTCGGGTATTTAATATATTTGAAGCGCCTCCTCAAACCATTAGGGAGGATGTCTGGCTTGAAGAGGCATTGCCCACCTATTTAGCAGGACTTGGAGAGACCGATATTAGATTCTCTATTTTCTCAGGCTAGGTTATACACGCCTGAGTCTTTGCATCATCCCAAACGAAATGAAAACAAAAAAATGACACCTTAGTAATAGTACCCAAGCAAGGTGCGTGCCAATGCTACAAACCTACATTAGAACAACAAATTAGAAAAAAGAATAGACAACCAGTATGCGAATGAGGGTCAGCAGGCCTTAGATATGTCGCCTTTAGGAGACGCAATAAATCGTTAATGACGTTAAGATACTGTATTACGATAAAAGATTACTGTCTGTGGTAGTGGACATGGATCCATATAGGCGGCCGTTGTATGTTACAAATCCTGAAAGCGTTGTTAAGTAACCACTTCTATATAGAAGCTTTTACAGGAACGGTAGGATCATTATCGTATCATGATGCATACTCCACCAATCGCAAACCAGTGACTTTTGTTGATAGTCATCAGATATAATCAGTCTTAACAAACTGCTAAATAACTACGCTTGCAAAATTTAGCAGCGATCGCTTTCAATTCTCGCGCCCTGTTATTATGCCGCGGTATTACGAGCATTCAATTTAATTAATCATGAATTGCAAATGCAGCAGCATCATGCACATAACTAACACACTATGATCAGATTATTCTGGGAAAAACTGCTCACAACGATTTGGTTTGTACCGGTACTAATATCAACAGGTCTCGTCATTTTCGCTATCGGCCTGTTGAGTCTTGATCAGCAATTCGATGTTCATAACTGGTCATGGACAAGTACACTGCAAATTGGAACCGTTGGCATCCGGCAAGTACTGTCTGTGACAACAAGCGCCATCATATCGCTAACCGGCGTTGTCTTTTCAATTTCAGTAGTCGCACTTACACTGGCGGCAAATCAGTTTGGTTCAAAAATCCTGTACAACTTTTTGCGTGACAATAAAAATAAAGTCGTACTGGGATTGCTTATCGGAAGCTTTTTATATGGTCTCGCGCTACTTTCAGTTATTGATACTCATACAGATTCCTCCCAACAAATACCTTTCATTTCTGTCATCGGTAGTTTAGTACTGACTGTATCGGCAGTCATCGGTTTGATCTATTTCATTCATAATATTTCAACAACAATACAGGCCGATCAGATTATTTCACTGATAGGAGAAGAACTTAATCAGGCCATCGAAAAAACATTACTCGATTTGGATGATCGCCATACTATCCAGTCTGCGAAACAAAAATGGGATATCGCCACACATGCAATGCCTGTGAAAACCATTTATGCTGCTACCAGCGGCTACGTTGAATTTATAGATCTGGCCAAACTCAATAAAATTGCTGAAAAAGAAAACCAGCACATTGAATTGTTGTTACGCCCGGGCGATTTCATTATTGAAAATGCACCGATCATACGAATATATGATGACGAGGATATCAGTGAGACCTATCCAAATATAGTGAGATTATGCATATCGCTGGGCCGTAAAAGAACGCCGTTTAATGATATTGAATTTGCAATCATGCAGTTATTACAGATTGCGCTACGCGCATTATCGCCTGGCATTAATGATTCGTTGACAGCAATTTCTTGTATCGACTGGCTTAGCTCTTCACTTGGCCGCATGGCCAATAAACGTTTTCCTTATGATTATCTGGAAGACCAGAACGGCATTATACGGATAAAAAAACATGAATTTGGTTTTGCAGACGCTGCGGATACGATGTTTCATCCTCTGAGGCAAAATGCCAGAGGTAATGAAATGGTGATGATTCATTTGCTTGAAACGATTTCCAGAATCCTGCAAGTCAACAAAAATCCTCAGTATTCTCAGGCTTTATTTCACCATGCAGAATTAATACTGGAAGCGTCAAAAGAGAGTTTTCAAAGCACATCGGATAAAAATGAACTAATCAAACGCTTTGATAAATGCCAGAAAATTTTTGAACAGAGTAACGCAAGATTTCCTGATATGAATCAGTCCGAGATTTGATTTTGACGCGTTTTTTCAGTGAATCAATAATTGACAAGAAAGAAAGGTAACTACCATGCGAACATTGTTCACAGTATTCGCGCTTTGGATGACACTCATTACCAGTCCGTTGTTTGCTGATGAACTGACAGACTTGATAACGGGTGACACGGAATCACAAAAGAACCTTGGCGCCGAGAAAGTCATTGAAGTCAACAGTTCTGCCCAGGACGATAAAAAAATCCAAAGGCGTCTGCAAAAGATTTTTTCCGAAATGGAAAATTTGAAAAATGTAAAGATACTGACTAGCAATGGGATTGTGACGTTGCAGGGTGAAGTCAATTCTGCTCCGGCGGAAAACAAAGCCATACAACTTTCCCAACAGGTTGAGGGTGTAGTTGAGGTGAAAAGTGAACTGGTTATTACTCATGACCTTAAAGAACGTCTGGAAACAACGTGGCAAAAACTTGCAAAAGCTGCAAAA
>DOOY01000228.1:3247-3804 GCA_003514765.1 Nitrosomonas sp.
TTTATCGCAGAATCGCGCCAAATTATTTTATAGCAAGTTTATTGGGGCAAATTACACGACTGTTATTTATATTGCTGGGACTGGTTATTGCACTATCCTTGCTGGATCTCACCGCTTTACTCGGTTCTATACTGGGCGCTGCCGGTATTATAGGTCTTGCGGTCGGTTTTGCAGTCAGGGACACGGTTGAAAATTACATTGCCAGCATTTTATTAAGCCTGCGCAATCCATTTGAAGTCAATGATCTTGTAAGCATTGACGGCAATGAAGGTAATGTCGTCCGGTTGACCACACGTGCAACCATTTTACTTTCACCGGATGGCAATCATATTCGCATTCCCAACGCAATTGTATTCAAGGCTGTCATCATCAACTATACGCGCAATGCTGAGCGGCGTTTTCAATTTGACGCAGGCATTGACGCCAATCAGGATTTACAAATAGCGCAATCCCTGGCCCTGCAGACTTTGGGTTCAATAGAAGGTGTACTGGCTGAACCAAAGCCCATGGTTACTATAGAAGAACTGGGGGACTTCAATATCGTACTACGAATTTAT
>DOOY01000067.1 GCA_003514765.1 Nitrosomonas sp.
TTTATGGAAACCATTATTCCATCGTTTGGAGAATCAGGGGTATTTATCGTTCCACGGATTTTGACACCGCCATCAAGTATAGTCTATCGATTGGAGAATTAAATAAAATCAAACAGAGACAAGCCCGTTACAGTCGCAAAAGATTTCTGTGCGGCTTCAAGATAGACTTGTTGCCGGTTGAGATCTGAGATTGCTTTAGCGAAATCCACATCCCTCAATTCAGAAAGTCTTTGTTCATATTGAATTTCAAAATCCTCTCCCATACTTTCAAGTGCTTCGATTTCCTGGAGCCTTGATCCAACTGATGCACGTGTTGAAAGTATGTTTTCCAGACTATTATCCAGATTTTGCAGTGCGGAATTCAGGTTGTTGGTTAGTTGTGTGCCGCCAGGTTGTCCACTTGAAGGTGCTTCCAGTGCGGTAATCAAATTGCCGATTGTTGTAAATATGCTTTGATTGGTGCTTGGTGAGACAGTGAACTTGTCACCGTTTGCCGGATCACCTGTAATGCTGAATTGCAGACCGTCAAAACTGATTGTGTTGTTATTGGCAAAGGCATTGCCAGAAGAGAGTGTAGCACCTGATGTAGTGTCGACAACATCATAAGTCGTGACACTTCCGGATACAGAAAAGCTAATTTCGTAGTTGTGTCCGGTGAGACTGGCTGGTGCTGTCACTGAACCTGAATTTATAACACCGCTACCCGTGTTTGTGGCATTTGCAGCTGTGACGAAAATACCGTTACCATTTTTGATACGTTCAAAAACATCCGTTCCAGAATTGCTGACAGCGATTTGACGACTAGGCCCCACTTGGTTCAACCGTTGTCCCTGGTCACCGTTATATTGAACGTTGAATCCTTTATGGGTGAATGGTTGAGTGTTTTCCTGGAAGCCGGAAAATAAATAATTTCCTGTTCCATCGGTAATATTCGCTTGTCCTAGTAAAGCTTCAAAGTGTCCTCGTAATTCAATCGCAAGACTCTTTCTATCTGTATCGTTTAAGGCCGGATTACCTGCATTTACGGTAATTTGCCGAACATCCTGTAAGTTAGACGTAATGTTTTGTAATGTGGATTCAACAAGTCCGAGCGATGTCAGGGCATGACTGCGATTAACAGAATATTGTGAATTTATTGATGCAGCTTGTGAGACATTGAGTGCCTGAGCTGCAGCGATCGGGTCTTCTGCAGGGGTCAGAATCCGTCTGCCGGTTGAAATTTGCTGCTGCGTTTTGATTAAGGCGTCCTGTTGTTGTAGCATGGCGATTGTGCCTGAATCATACATTCCATTTGTACTGACTCGCATAATTTAATCCTTTGGCCTTTTAGCCGATTCGAAGTACTGATTCAAAAAGGGAGCTGCTAATTTCAATCACTTTGCTTGAAGCCTGAAATGCATGCTGGTAGCGTAATAAATTAGCAGCTTCCTCGTTCAGATTAACACCTGAAATAGATTGAATTGATTGTTCCGTTTGTGTGACCAGATTTGCTTGTGCTTTACTGGTAACTTCAAGCTCCCTTGTTTTGTTGCCAATAAGGCTAACCATTTGCCCGTAGGTAGCTTGAAATGATGCTGTTCCACCAGACATCGTTTTTTCTGTTTGAAGACCGGCTAGCAATAACGCATTACGATTATCGGCATTACCATTATTATTGGGTTCAACTGTAAATACATCTCCCGCTGCGGGTGTCCCGTGAATCTGGATTGTCCAGCCATTAAAACTGATATCAGTATCTTCTGTATAGACCTGATTATTAGCAGGCAATCCGGTACCTATTCCAGCGACATCAAATTGACCGTCATAGGGTGTATGAAATGTGATTGTTACTGGTTGCTGTAGATTCGGGTCAATCGGCAGTGGGTTGATGCTGCCCTGATTGATGGTAGCATTGCCTGTATTAGTCAGTGCTGCTTCAGTTCGCACAGGTGCAGCCGCAGCTATCTTTGCTGTATCCGAAATATTTACCGAAATGCTTTTTGCACCATTAATCGTGGGCTGAATCAAAAATCTTTCACTGGCATTAATAGCAGCATTAGTAATACTGAGGCCATCCATAGTCAATGGAGAGCCGACTGAAGGCGCTACAGCGCTGCTGATCGAATTGTTATCCGATAATCGAGTCAGCGTATAGTTGGCGCCATCATATAAAAACTGATAATTACTGTTCGTTAAGGCGCCCACATCACTGATGTTGGCAGTGATGCTGGACGCAGGATTGTTGCCGGCAGATGAAAAAACCTGTGGTGCGGGTACCGAAAAGAAATCGG
Source organism: Nitrosomonas sp. (assembly GCA_003514765.1). Lineage (GTDB taxonomy): Bacteria > Pseudomonadota > Gammaproteobacteria > Burkholderiales > Nitrosomonadaceae > Nitrosomonas. The sequence continues at coordinate 2,271 of DOOY01000067.1, forward strand.
TTCCTAAAGTACCGTTGAGATCTAATCCCAGGCGGTGCTGCGCATTAAAAGTCTGCGCGAGATTGATCGCAATTTTACCTAATGAATTTTGTGTTTCAGTAAGTGATTCATTGCGAAAGTTCAAAATTCCGCCTAAGCTGCCGCCTTGAATCTGATTCTCAGGCAGGAGAATCGATTTGTTGCCGGAGACAAGAGCAATGGCCATTTCTTGAGGATTTTCTGGTGATGCCATTGCCTTGAGCGACATGGATTGCGTTCCGACAACTAAAGCCTGGCCAGTGCCTATAAAGACATTTAAAGTACCATCACGTTGTTTTACAACATCAGTATTGATCAGCTTGCTTAGTTGATTGATCAGTTCATCGCGCTGATCAAGCATGTCATTTGCCGGATGACCACCGGTGCTACCTTCTGCCAGAAGTATATTGCGATTGAGTTCTGAGATTTCTTTGGCCAGCGAATTAATTTCATTAACATGAGTACTGACTTCGGTATTCGCACCTTCTTGCATTTCAGATAAACGCTGGTCCAGACTATGAAATCGAGAAGCCAATGCTTCCGCATTACTGATCATTGCTTGACGGGAAGGGACTGATGAAGGATTTGCTGCTACGTCATTTACGCCACTGAAAAAATCCTGTAGCGCGGGTGACAACCCAGATACAGGGTCGGCAAATAAATTATCAATTTGTTTAATCTGATTATAATGACTTTCTAATTGACTGCTTTGCGTTTGCACCTGCAATAATTGGGTGGTCAGGAATTGATTATGGATGCGTTGTACAGTAGATATATTAACGCCTCGACCAATAAAACCTGTCCCCGTCGAGAGGGGAGTGCTGGTGCTTTGCAGAACTTCCTGGCGTGTATAGCCGGGTGTGTCCGCGTTTGTGATGTTATGACTGGCCGTTAGCAGATTAGCTTGAGCTGCATTTAAACCTGTGATTCCTGTACTTAGAATATTTCCCATCGTCGTGATTGCGTGCTTAATAATTTATCAAAAAAACTATATGTTATAACGGCAAAAAAGCCCGGAAATTAAATTACTTCCTGATTGTATAAAATTGAATTATTCAATATACGTAAGAGCTTATCTGCATATCTGGGGTCTGTTGCGTAACCAGCCTGTTGTAAACCATTGGCAAAATCAGCAGCATTTTTCGTATTGAGTACTTCTGCATATCGCGGGTTGTTGGACAACAATCTAGCATAATCACGAAATCCCTCTTCATAAGACTGATATGCGCGGAATTTCTCAACCATTTTTTGCGGCACTCCATTAATATATTCAGTAGTAACCGTTTCAACAGTTTCACCCTTCCAATGGCTGCCGGCTTTAATCCCAAACAGGTTATAGCTTGGTGAATTATCAGGGTGACGTATTTCATGTTTCCCCCAGCCGCTTTCAAGTGCCGCCTGAGCCAGCATAAATCGTGCGGGGATGCCGGTAGACTCTGATGCTTGATTGGCATGCGGCATTAGCGTGCTAATAAAATCAGTTGTTTTATTGGAAGCAGTACTCGTCATGCTGTTGGATATATTTTTATTCGGATACTTTTCTTCTAAAGCAGCTGTTTTAACTGATTCCGCTATTTGCGTTGCAGCATGATTAACTGTCCAGAGCTGCCGAGACTTGTCGGACATAGGAATTGATGGACTGGTGATTGCATCTTCGGTTTTTGGTATAGTGAACGGTGTATGTGCAGTCGCCCCAAATTGGTGAGACTGGTTGGTCGCTGGAGCAGTGTTAGAATTGTTTATTGAACTATTGAGGGCAGGATCTTCTTTTATGCCAGCGAATGGCTCTGAATGTTCCGGCGTATTATAAGTGCGCGTTAATTGCTCAACCATGATATCTGCCAGCCCGATTCCTTTAGCCGACATGGTTTGGGCCAGCTGTTGATCGTACATTTCTGTGTAAAACTGTGTTTGTTGCGTGTCTGTCAAACCGCTTTTAAGCGTAGCATCCCGCATGCTTTTTATAAGCATCTGCAAAAACAATGCTTCAAACTGTTTGGCAGCTTCCTGTAATGCTTTTTTTGAATCCTGCTTTGACAGCAGGTGAAGATCGTCAATACTTTTAGTATCGATAGCAAGTTTGCTGGTTAAATCAAGCGAATTAATCATGATCGTTTTAACCTTATATAATTTCTAATTCGGCACGTAAAGAACCTGCTGCTTTTAATGCCTGCAAAATGGATAATAAATCCTGTGTCGTTGCACCGATAGCTGTTAATGCATTTACAACTTCACCCAGGTCTGCGCCGCTGGATAAGAGCATTAGATTACCCTCATCGCTGCGGATTTCAACTTGTGCGCGTTGTGCTACCACTGTTTCACCGCGTTCTGCAAACGGTCCCGGTTGGCTTATTACAGGTTCGTTATTGATAATAATCGATAAATTGCCGTGTGCTATGGCACTGGATTGGAGTGTGACGGCTTGATTCATGGCGACTGAGCCGGTGCGTGAATTCACAACAACTTTTGCTGCATCTTGGGCCGGTGTGATATCAAGACTTTCAATTTGAGAGATAAACATGACGCGCTGGTTATTTTCAATGGGTGCTCTAACCTGAACTGATCGGCCGTCAATAGCAGAAGCTGCGCCAGGATAAAAACTGTTAATGGCATTGACAATAAGCCTGACGTTTGTGAAATTTGTCGAATTGAGTTCCAAATTGATGTATTCGGCCTGTCCAAGTACAGAAGGTACAGCACGCTCAACAGTGGCGCCACCGCTTATTCTACCAGCGTTTAAATGGTTAACTTGCACGCTACTGCCAGCGGCGGCGGCACCCGCACCGCCTACCAGAATATTGCCTTGCGCCATAGCATAAACTTGATTATCAACCCCTTTTAAAGGTGTCATCAACAAGGTCCCGCCACGCAAGCTTTTTGCGTTACCCATTGACGAAACAGTGACGTCAATCATTTGGCCTGGTCGCGCAAAAGCCGGTAAGGTCGCTGTTACCATTACCGCAGCAACGTTACGTAATTGCAGATTGGTGCCGGGCGGCAGGTTAACGCCTAGTTGCCCAAGCATGTTGATGATACTTTGAACGGTAAAAGGTGTTTGTGTTGTCTGGTCACCGCTGCCATCAAGTCCCACGACAAGACCATAACCTATTAGCTGGTTGCTGCGAACACCTTGTATACTGGCCAGGTCTTTGATGCGTTCAGCCTGGCTGATGCTTGGTAATGACAGTAGAAAAGTTAGAATAAAAATCAATTTGACTCGAATCATTATGGCGTTCATCTCAGTTTTATTTGTCGATCATTCAGCTTTGCAAATTTAGAATGGTGAGATATTAAGAAAAAACCTTGACAGCCACCCCATTGTTTGCGCTTCGTCAAGATAACCATTTGCACGATACTCAATACGTGCGTCAGCTACTTGGACTGAAGAAACGGTATTGTTCATGATGTTAATCGGGTTGATGATGCCAGATAAGCGGATATACTCATGTCCCTGATTAATACCAATCTGTTTTTCTCCACTCACCAATAAATTACCATTAGGGAGTATTTCAATAATGGTAACTGTAATCGTGCCGGTAAAATCGTTGTTACTGGAGCTGGCCCCTTTGCCATCAAATGAATTGTTGGACCCCGCTTCAAATTCGGTGCCACCTAAGAAATTCAAAGGCACGCCCAGAATCGCAGTGGGAATTGAAAAATCGATACTGCCGGATCGATCGACATTGCTCCCTGAACGTTTGCTGGCATTTGTTTTTTCGTTCAGGGTGACAATAATGGTGTCGCCCACGCCGCGGGCACGCCGATCTTCAAAGAGGGGTATATAACGGGCAACGGGAGCACTGCCGGCCGCCTGAAAAATCCCACCATTTGCTTCTGTAGCGACAACTGGTTGCTGTGGCCGCGAAGTTATGGGTTGATGGATGGTGGTTGACGGCGTTATTGCGCATCCAGATGCCATTATTACCGTCATCAATAAAAGCAGAGTTGGTATCTTAGCTTGCAACAGCTGATCGTAAGTCATCGGTCGTTCCATTCTCAATCGTCTTATAATTGTGCTAACCTTTGCAACATTTGATCTGATGTTTCAATAGACTTTGAGTTAATCTCATATGCGCGTTGAGTCTGAATCATGCCGACCAGTTCTTCCACAACATTTACGTTCGAAGTTTCAACAAAACCTTGATTTAGTAAACCCAAGCCGTTTGTCCCGGGCGCATTTGGGTTGGCCACGCCACTGGAGGCAGTTTCTAAATAGAGATTTTCACCAACTTTCTGTAAACCGGCTGGATTGATAAAGCTTGCCAGTTGCACGTTACCGACCTGAATAGGTGTTGCGGAGCCGGGCACCAGTGCTGAAACAGTACCGTCACGTGCTACGGTAATACTCAATGTATTGGGTGGAATGGTGATGGCCGGTTGTATGACAAAACCGCTTGAGGTGACAAGTTGTCCATTAACATCAGATTGAAACGCACCGTCACGGGTATAAGCTGTCGTTCCATCCGGCATTAAGACTTGAAAAAAGCCTTCTCCCTGTATCGCGATATCCCGAGAGTTTCCTGTTTGTTGCAGGCTGCCTTGCGTAAAAATATTTTCTGTTGCGACAGGACGGACACCTACACCGAGTTGTAACCCTGACGGTAATTGCGTTTGTTGTGATGATTGGGCGCCCGGTTGACGTATCGTCTGATAGAGCAAGTCTTCAAAAACCGCACGTGCGCGCTTAAAGCCGTTAGTGCTGACGTTGGCCAGGTTATTGGAAATGACATCCATTTTTGTCTGCTGGGCATCAAGACCTGTCTTTGAAATCCATAATGAGCGTATCATAATTTACTCCGTCGTTTTTTCTTTGTGGATTAACTTTTTGTCAGTTTACTCATTTATGCTCTGACAACCATTATTTCGCTGGCTTGTTGTGCATTACGTTCCGCGCTTTCGAGTACTCTCATATGCATATCAAACTGACGCGCGAGCGCAATCATGCTAACCATTTCGTGAACCAGATTAACATTGCTGCCTTCTAGCGCACCATTTACCAAGGTAACATTGGCATCGGCCAATGGGACAGTGTCATCTTTCATGCGGAATAGACCATCAAGGCCTTTTATAAGCTGATTTTCAGGCGGGTCGATAAGTTTGATTCTGCCAACGGTGGAAACCGTGTTGGGTAAAGGCGTTATCGGTACAGCTGAAACTGTGCCGTCTTTGGCAATAGTGATGCGGTTATCCTGGGGAATAGAAATGATCCCGGCATCACCTACCAGATTAAGTCCGTTATGTGTCTGCAAGATGCCATTCGGACCGATTTGCAGACTGCCATGACGGGTATAAGCTTCCTCTCCGTTGGGTAATTGCACCGCGATCCAGCCCGAACCGCGAATAGCAATATCGAGTTCGCGGTCGGTTTGTTGGATAGGGCCTGGTGTAAAGTCTGCTCCTGTGGTGGAATCTACAACAAAGGCGCGAGTTGGCAGCCCATCGCCATAAACTGGAACAGCACGAAAAGCATTTGTTTCAGCACGATAACCCGTTGTGGCTGCATTGGCCAGATTGTGGGAAACAGTCGCTTTTTGATTCAGCGTATGTGCCGCACCAGTCATTGCTGTATAGATTAAGCGATCCATAGTTTATTTACCTGTTAAAGGTTTACCAGTGTTTGCAAAATGGCGTCTTGTGTTTCGATTGTTTTGGCGTTAGCCTGATATGTTCGTTGCGTGGTTATCATATTGACAAGCTCGGTAGTTAAATCCACGTTAGAACTTTCAACAGCTGATGATTGAAGAACACCCATAGTGCCTGTTCTTGGTGCACCCACTAACGGTTGGCCGGATGCCGCTGATTCGGTCCACTGATTATTGCCAATTGGCGTTAAGCCCTGCGGATTGCTAAAGTTAGCTAATACGATTTGTCCGAGCGTTCTGGATTCGCCGTTTGTGTAGTTTCCGTTAACAAAACCTTCGCCATCAATTGCAAAACCAGCGATACTGCCTGACGAATAGCCATCCTGACTTAAGGCGTTGACACCAAAGGAAGTGCCGAATTGTGTCGAGCCTGTCAAATCCAAATCAAAGTCCAGTGGCGAAGTGGCGCCTAATGTAGGGTCAATTGTTGCCAGATCAACTGACACGGCAACCGGTACTGCCGGTGCAGTTAAATTACCGTTGCTGTCAAAAGTCAATGCTTGAGAAGCGCCTCCACCAAGTGTTACACCAACTGGTACACCCGCAGGCGTTGTTTCACCGTCTACCGTGGCAAACATATCCCATGTATTCGCAGCATTTTTCTGGAAGTATAATGAAAGGATATGTGCATTTCCTAAACTATCAAATATAGTGCCGGAAGTAGTGCCGTTATATGTAGTCGGATCAGTTGCGTTAAAGGCCGGTAGTGGCGCAGGGACAGCGACGCGAGAATCCAAATTGAGTCCTGTACTAAAAGAAGAGGTTGGATTAGGTGATAATGCGGCCGTAGAGATTTTTAAGTTTGTGGGATCAGCAACCAGAATGTTGCCTGAAATATCTGTCGGATAACCAGTCAAATTCAGATTGTTACCGTTCACAATAAAACCGTTATCATCAATGTGGAACTGACCGTTACGGCTGTAGGAAACAGCGCCGTTGTCACTCATGCGAAAAAAACCATTGCCGTTAATCGCAATGTCTAGCGGGTTGTTGGTAGTTGTAACAGCCCCCTGAGAGAATTCTTGCGCAACAGCGGATACTTTGGCGCCTATGCCTGCTTGATTGCCACTTGTTCCTGACAAAGAACGCGTGTAAATATCGCTAAATTGTGCATGTGCCTGTTTAAATCCGACTGTGTTGGCGTTTGCGACATTGTTACCGATCACATCAAGGCTTTTCGATGCTACGTTAAGTCCGCTTAATCCATGTTGAAAACCCATTATTTACTCCTTTTTAAAATATTTGTTTAATGTCAGCCATGTTGATGAAACCAAGGGCACCCATGTCCAGAATTGCATCATGTTCACCGGGAGAGACGCTGTTGACATGACCTAATGCGAGCGGGTCAACTGTAATTTCACGGTCCCCCTGCTTTGCATTAATGGCAAAACTATAGTTTCCATTGGCCGCGTTGGTGCCACTGCCGGTAACACCATCCCAAAT
>DOOY01000326.1 GCA_003514765.1 Nitrosomonas sp.
GAGAAATTTTCAATTCCGTTGATTACTTTTATCGATACACCGGGTGCATACCCCGGCATTGATGCTGAAGAACGCGGACAATCTGAGGCAATCGGCAAAAATCTTTATGTTTTAGCCGAGTTGAAAGTGCCTGTCGTTTGCATTGTGATTGGCGAAGGCGGTTCAGGCGGTGCACTGGCGATTGCGGTCGGCGATATGGTTCATATGCTGCAATTTTCCACTTACTCGGTCATCTCGCCTGAAGGCTGCGCATCGATATTATGGAAAAGCGCGGACAAGGCGCCGGAAGCTGCAGAAATTATGGGGATCACAGCAGACCGGCTCAAAGCCATTCATTTGATTGACAGCATTATTAATGAGCCGATAGGAGGCGCGCACCGTGACTATCCGGCCACGATGCAATCGGTGAAAGCGGTGATACAGGAGTCGCTCAGAAAACTGCAGGATTATTCAGCCGATACTTTGATAGAGAAGCGTCTGGAGCGATTGATGAAATATGGATCATTCAGGGAGGTAAAAGTCGAATAACCCGGATAATTTTATCGACGATGTCCAGCAGGTATTACAAGCGCATATCAGACAGGACTGCCATCTTGCGATTGGCCTCAGTGGCGGCATAGATTCGGTTGTTTTGCTGGATATTCTGGTAACATTATCTCAGCAAATGCCCTTCGAATTATCGGCAATACATGTGAATCACGGGATCAGCGATTATGCCGAATACTGGAGTCATTTTTGCTGTCATCTATGTTACTCATATGGTATTCCCGTTACTGTTTCATATCTGAATATTCGCAAAGCGACAGGGGTGAGTCTTGAAGCGGCTGCGCGGGAAAGGCGTTATCAGATATTTAATCGCCTGCACGCGGACTATTTAGTTCTGGCCCAGCATCAGGATGACCAGGCTGAAACACTGCTGTTGCAACTATTTCGTGGTGCGGGTGTGAAAGGTTTGAGCGCCATGCCCGTTGTCCGGAAACAATCGGACGATACAGCACCACCCATTTTGCGGCCGCTGCTTAACGTTTCCCGCGATAGCATTGAAGCTTACGCCCGACAGTATCAATTAAACTGGATTCATGATGAAAGTAATGACTGTATCGCTTTCAGTCGTAATTTTTTACGCCATGAAGTTCTTCCAGTTTTAAAAAATCGGTATCCCAACTACGCCAAAACATTGCAGCGCACCAGCCGGCATATGGCTGAAGCTTCTTTACTGCTGGACGACCTGGCGGAGTCGGATGCAAAACACTGCGTTATTTCCGGTAATCTGCATATTGCGGCGCTGCGCAAATTAAGTTTTCCGCGCGCAAGAAATCTGCTGCGTTATATTTTGCGGCAGCATCAAGTAACACTTCCCAGTACGGTCAAACTGGACGATATTTTGAATCAGTTGCGCTGCGCCAGAAAAGACGGACAGTTGCATGTGGCGTTTGGCCATATCGAGATTCGCGTCTATAAAGACTTTGTCTATATTCTGCCGCTGAGAAAGTTGCCCCAAAATCATTTACAATTGAAATGGCAGGGTGAGTCTCATTTGATGCTAAGAGAATTAGGCGGATCAATCCGTTTTACGCATGCAATAGGCCGGGGTCTGTGTGCACAAAAATTAACACAGGCGCCTGTTCACATTAAAATGCGCCAGGGAGGCGAGCGTTTTTCGCCCGATTGTAAACGGCCGCGGCGCAGCCTGAAAAATTTGATGCAGGAAGCTTTGATACCACCCTGGGAACGATATGCACTACCGTTAATGTTTTGCGGTGAGAAACTGGTATGGGTGCCGGGTATCGGCATCGATTGTGCATTTCAATCAATGCCCGAGGAAGCCGGGATAGTGCCGGAATGGCGGCCGAGCGATCCCGGCAGGAAAATATCATAATAATTAAATTATAAAAATAGATAAGCAGATGATTTTATTGACAGGTGGCGCGGGTTTTATAGGGTCTAATTTTGTGCTCGAATGGTTCGGGCAATCGGATGAAGCCATTGTGAATCTGGACAAACTGACCTACGCCGGTAATCTACAGAACCTCGTTTCTTTGAAAGGAGACGCGCGGTATGTTTTTGTGCATGGCGACATCGGTGACCGCGAACGGATGTCAAGGCTGATCGCACGGTATCAGCCCAGGGCCGTTATAAACATGGCCGCCGAGAGCCATGTCGACCGTTCAATCCTGGGGCCTGAAGCATTCATTCAAACCAATATTGTCGGTACTTTCCGGTTGCTGGAAGCAGTGTATGACTACTGGAAAACGCTCGACGCAACGTCCAAAAAAGATTTCCGCTTTTTACATGTTTCGACCGATGAAGTATATGGTTCCTTAAACAAGGACGAGCCGGCATTCACTGAAATGCATCGTTATCAGCCGAGCAGTCCTTATTCTGCCAGCAAGGCTTCCAGCGATCATCTGGTTCATGCGTATCATCGTACTTTCGGTTTGCCGACTTTGATCACCAATTGTTCCAATAATTATGGCGCTTATCAGTTTCCGGAAAAATTGATTCCATTAATGATCACCAATGCTTTGGCGGGAAAGCCGTTGCCCATCTACGGTGACGGTAACCAGATACGCGACTGGCTGTATGTTGCAGATCATTGCAGTGCGTTACGCCGTGTGCTGGAAGCCGGGGAGCCTGGCGAAATCTATAATATCGGCGGTTGGAATGAGAAGCCCAATATTGAAATTGTGCGTACCATCTGCGCACTGCTGGAAGAACTGTCAGATTCGCCACCAGATTCCAGTTATCTTGATCTGATTGCCCATGTAAAAGACCGGCCTGGCCATGATACGCGTTACGCCATTGACGCCCGGAAAATTGAACGTGAGCTTGGCTGGAAGCCCGGTGAAACGTTTGAAACCGGCATCCGGAAAACGGTTCAGTGGTATCTGGATCATCAGGATTGGGTGACCAGCATAAAAACCGGCGTTTATCGTGAATGGATCGAAAAAAATTACAGTGAACAACGTCCATGAAAATACTGCTATTCGGTAAAAACGGTCAGGTTGGTTGGGAGCTGCAGCGCAGCCTCGCGCCGCTGGCCTCATCCGGTCAATTGATTGCTTTGGGTTCCGACAGCCAGACAATGT
>DOOY01000128.1 GCA_003514765.1 Nitrosomonas sp.
GAGAAGTAACTAATCAGGAAATATTTTTACTCAGCCAGAAACGTGTTGGCTGGCATCGAACTAATGTACACTTTTTCGCAAAGGCCAGTTGATGATGGGGGAGCTGTCAGGATGTTTTTTTTACGCAAGTTTATGCATTGGCAGAATAAATCCGTCTAGCTTAAAAAGATGGCGTGTCAGCTCATCCGTAATATGTTTTTTTGTGGTTAATGCGACAGAACCGTAAATATAAATGCAGTCCGCGCACACTAATTTGAAGTGAATAACACTGTAAATTTAGAGCCTTGGCCTATCTTGCTCTCAAAGGATATCGTCCAGCCATAACGCTCACAAATACGTTGAACAATTGCGAATCCTAATCTGACCCTATCCGAATTGTCCAGGTTAACATTTACAGTATGTTCAGATAGTTTAGTCTGCATAGCTGCATCGATGCCAACACCAGTGTCCGCAACTATTAGCTGGTTGGATGTTATTGTCACTGTAACAGTACCTTGATTGGTATATCGAAATGCATTTCGTACCAGATTCGCAACCAGAACACTGAGAATTCCTGAGGGCGCCTGCACTTGTAGCTGGCCCTTTTCTTCGATTATCACTTTGACCGGCTTGTCGCCCAACCATACGCGCTGCTGTTCAATTACCCCGTGAACTATTGGCATCAAAGCACAATCATCATGGCATATGCTTGATTCGCTTTTAATTTGTGCCAACACTAAAAATGTCTCGATCAATTCAGAAATCTCACCGACTGCACGTTGAATTCGCCGAATTCGCCCGAGATCTATGGCAGATAAATTAGGCTTCGCAGACATTAATTCTGCCGCCAAACTAATACTGGTAACGGGTGTTCTTAACTCATGGCTCACATTGCTCGCAAATTCTTTTTCGCGAAGCAAAAGCTGCTGCAATTGTTCATGGTGGTGTTGAAACTCTTGCGCCAGGGCGCCTATCTCATCGTCTTTGAATACGGACAGATTCAGGGATTCTCCTGGCTGATGCTTAAATGCAGCGACTTGTCCAACGAGCTGCTTGATAGGATTGATTACGCGAAGTGACAGTCTCCAACCAAAAACTAGTGCAATAATCAGAATGGCAATTGAACATAACCCAACCAAGTAGCTAAAAACACGTTCACGTTCGCGGATACTGGTCTCGTCAAATTGCACGGTATAACGAGTTCCGTCGATATGCTCGACCAGTATTCGGTAGTTTCGATCGTTGTGCTTTACGTTGTGAAAACCCTGAGTAAGATCACGCAAATGCTCAGGCATGTCGACGATTTCATCGAATGGCGTAATATAGATGAAGATAGTCGTGCGCGAATTAGGGAATCCAAGAGCTTTAGCATTTTCAACCTGCAGACGATATTCTCTTAGCTCTGCATAGAGTATGTCGTCGAGCATGTTTTTCTCAAATGATTCCAATACAATAATCAGAACCACCCCGAAAACAAAGACTAATATAACTCCAAAAAATAGAAACTCAAGAACGATACGTCGACTGATTCGGTTAATCTTCTGCATGTTTGTCGGTAAATTTATACCCGAAACCACGTACAGTGTGTAAAAGCGGTTGATCAAACGGTTTATCAATAATCTGCCGCAGATTGGAAAGGTGGGTACGCAGGGCATCACTATCCGGCGGATCATCCTTCCAGATGGCGTACTCGATTTCTTCGCGCCCGATGACTCGATGCGCGTTTTGCATCAGAAACATCAATATTCGGAACTGCGTCGGATTGAGGGTGATATGCTTACCTGCACGGCAAACTTCGTGAGCATTCACATCGAGTGAAAGATCTCCAACTGTCAGTTGTGGGTTAGGTATACGGCAGATGCGCTCGGATAATACTTTAATGCGCGCTGCCAGTTCTTTTAGGGAAAATGGCTTTGCCATATAGTCGTCCGCACCCGATTTGAAGCCCTCCAATTTATTTTCGATTGAATCACGGGCGGTCAGCATAAGTACAGGGATTAATCGTTGTGCATCCGCGCGAAGCCGACGACAAAGCGTGATCCCATCGATACCCGGCAAACCTAGGTCAAGGACAATTACATCGTAGTCTTTCGTGGCCGCCAGATGCAAACCTGTCACCCCATCTCCAGCAGCATCAACCGTGTACCCTAAAACTTCCAGGTAATCGAAGATACTGGCGGCTATGTCCTGGTTGTCCTCTATGATAAGCACTTTCATGGGAGCGTCTTAGGCCAAAACAAAAAACTAAAAGAAAACTTAACCAAACTCTACATTTCGCCAGATCACTTAATACAGAAGAAACATAGCTACTCGCCCCCTTAGAAAAATAATCAAGAAAACACTTGATAAAAATTGTTTATTCTGATTAAAAGGGCTCGATGCGACAGAGTCAGCGTAAACACTCCTTGAATCTGGAAAAATTGTCTATATAGCTGAATTTTCTTGGTACTATCGATTGAAGATTCTGCTCATTATTTTAGCTCCGCACAGATTATGACTATGATTCTTAATCATTTTTATTATGTCCGGTATTATCTGCGACGCTGGCCCTAAAACCCAGCAATAAAGCCACAGTCCCGCTTGCTAATAAATTAATTCCGACCAATATACCTAATAAAGCTGCAGATTGTTGTGGCCAATCGCCTAACAATATCATTGCTATTGCGATGGACAGAACTCCACTTGCCACGAGCCAACCAATTTTTGGTTGGCTGCGCCAGTGCCAGGAATATATCAATTTCATTACGCCCTCAACAACAAACAGCGTTCCAACAACAAAAGCTAATGCTTGTATGCCTTCAGCCGGACGTATTAATAGCCATGACCCAACTACTAAAAAAAGTACCGCCCACAGTAATCTAAACCAAAACGATTCATGTTTGCGTGTGGTCAGAGCAGATCCGGCTTGAATACAGCCACTAATGAAAAATAACCATCCAAGTAACAATTCAATTGCTATGCCCGCTACCACAGGGGCAAATAAGGCGGCAAAACCTCCTAAAATAAAAACAATGCCAAAAATTTTAAACCGCCCGGAAGGCGGCGATAAGTTTAATTGAGTATTTGTTGGTTGCATCTTATTTCCCCAATATCAAAGATACTGAACTAATGGTTTAGCTACCTGTTACAAGAAATATGATTAAACTGAACAATGCTGTAATTTTGATTTGCCTAACTTTATGAATTTTTTCAATTATCATTCAGGTAATCGACTTTCTTTGGAGTGTATGCGTGCATCTCATCTAATGCTGCATTGATATGCTTGCTGGCAATATCCGCATGTCCCATTTTGGCGTGTTTTACAGCCTCTTCCAAGTGCGTAATCGACGCATTTATGTGCTCCACTCCGGAAACATTTATTTTGCTAATGGCTTTTACATCAGCAGCGTGGGCATACTGCAAACTCATTTCTGCATGCTTAAGAATTTCCTTTGCATCATTTCCGTGTGCTTTGGCCATTTCTGCGTGCTTGATAGCTTCTGTCATAGAGTTACCAGTTTTTTCTGCAGATTCAACTTGTCCACCATAACCTGATGCGCTGATCTGACTGCTGAAGAAAAGCACTAACGTACTGACTGCTAAAATAGTTGATATTTTTTTCATGATTTAACCGCTCCATTTTTTGTGTAAAAGTAAAACATTCATTATTATTTTGTTATCTTTAGGGCACCTCTGAAATCCACATTTGCGAGCACCTCCTTCGGGGATTGCCTGCTTACCCCGCCTCGTCGCAATACCATGTTGCGTAATCATTTTTTAATTGCGCCTGGTTTTATTTAGAACCCTGAATTTTTAGAGGTGCCCTTTAATCATAAGTGAGATACCAATCCGGCTGATCTAAACTATACCGAGTTAACTGCTCCATCCTTTGATGGTTTTTTTCCATTGATCAAGTTGATCGCTGATGCGCTGGGTTATAGTAGGGTCCTGCTTCTTTAACTCTGCTTGTAACTTATTCAAATCTGCTGAGAGCTTTTCTACACTCGCCTGATCAACATCGGGAAGGTCTGCTTTTTTTGCGTCGGTTAAACGTTTCTGCACGTACTGAAGTGTGAAACGCGCCTTGTCGTATTCTTTCTCGCTCAAGAATGCTTTGGCAAGCGCCAAGTTACCGGAGATCGCCAGTACGGGATCATCGATTTCTGTTTCATCAATAATCGCACCCTCAAAAATTGAGGCAAGCGCGTTTTGCGCCTTGCTATATTCTTTTTTGTTTATGTCCTGGAGAGCATTATTCAGATCCGTTTTAACTGTGGCCAGATCTATCTTGACATTTACGTGCACCAAACCCGCATCTATTTCCTTTATTCCCAATTCTTTTGAACGTTTGAAAATAGTTTCATAATCGCTAGTCAGGAATACGTCATCCATGATGGGAACATAGTGTTCCTTGACCGTTTGGCTGTCGTCGTAGCTCACCTTGCCGTACTTAAACGAAGAATTAATCTTGAGCTCCGGTAATTGTTCCGCCAGCGTAGTTTGGATGGCCTGTGCTTTTTTAATATGACTGGAAGCTTCATCAGGAAGCTTGATTCCCAATGCAAACTGTGCAAGGTTGATGTGCCCCATCATTTTGTGCGCAAGCTGCAGAGTTTGCTCGCGCTGCAGCTCAATTGGCGTCTTCTCTTTAGCCGATTGACTTTTTGACGCATCGGCAGCGATTACGATGCTCGGTAGCATAAAAGCGACAACCAGTAAAAATCCGCGGATTAATTTATATTTATTCATTTCATGCCTCCATACTTTTAAAGGTTTAATGCACCAAGGGGATAACGATTTTTATCGCCTCGTGTGATAGAGACTTTAAAAGCATGTATGTAAATGTTGCGTTAAAGTATTGTTAAAATTTTGCTAAATCATCAGTATTTTGCTCAGATGGTGGAAAAAACAGCTTTGCCGCATTAAATATTCTTCATCCATTTCGGTTTCCTGTACACCAAAAGCAAGCTGGTCACGCTGACGTAACTGATCAAACAGGTGGCTATTCCGCCACCCAATCTCGCCCGGCGGTGAACTGCAACATGCTGTATGCGGATTGTGCGCACACGGGTGGGATGCGATGGAGATGTATTACGCAGCCTACATCGGTTTGAGAGACAGCCATGTAAAGCAGCGCACCCATAAAACCTGCATACAACTAACAGGTTAGGATTAACCCAGATTTTCCATTAGGAATGCACCAAAGAAGAGAAACTAATCAAATAAGCAACTTCCACCAAAACCATCTGGAAGAAAAAATTCTTTATTATAGGAATGCCAATTTGGTGAAATCCAAATATATTCAATAAGTTTCTCTAATGGCTTCCATTAGAAAATCCGGCTATTGGAAAATCTGGG
>DOOY01000277.1:0-3258 GCA_003514765.1 Nitrosomonas sp.
TCGATGCCCTCCTGGCCTGCCAAGTATAACCAAGATGCCGTCTCTGTAAGTTAAATAATTATAAGAAAGAGCGTGAAGGATTCTTAAACGTGAACAAATTAAAGCTTGGGCTAGTATTTATATTCATTTTGACAGGTGTAGTTGGTTTTACCTATTTGAGTGAAAGTGCGATGGTCGTGCGTGTACTGTCGGTGCTCGCGGGACTTTTATTGGCTGCGTTCGTGGCTCGATATACAACCCAGGGGGAAAATTTTTATGCATTCTGTAGAGAATCTTCTGAAGAAACCAAAAAAGTAGTTTGGCCCAGCCGCAAGGAAACACTGCAAATGTCGGGGGTTGTTTTCGCATTTGTAGTGGTGATGGCGTTGTTTTTGTGGCTTATTGACGCGGCTTTGATGTCTATAGTTAGGCTTATGATGGATCAAGATGTTTGATGACATTCTTCAGAGAAAAAAATGAGTAAAAAATGGTATGTGGTGCATGCATATTCCGGGTTTGAGAAAAGTGTACAGCGTGCATTAATAGACCGCATTAACAGAGAGGGTATGCAAGAAAAATTCGGTCGAATACTCGTGCCTGTTGAAGAAGTAGTGGAAATGAAGGGTGGTCAGAAAAATATCAGTGAACGAAAATTTTTTCCTGGTTATGTGCTTGTTGAAATGGAAATGTCTGATGAAACATGGCATCTGGTCAAAAATACTGATAAGGTGACGGGTTTTGTCGGTGGTTCTGTAATGAAGCCAACGCCTATCAGCCAGAAAGAAGTAGACACAATACTGCATCAAATTCAAGAAGGTATTGAAAAACCAAAACCAAAAATACTGTTCGAGATGGGCGAAGCGGTGCGTGTTAAGGATGGTCCATTTACAGATTTCCACGGTAGTGTGGAAGATGTAAATTATGAAAAAAATAAACTCAGAGTGTCTGTGTCTATTTTTGGAAGACCAACTCCTGTAGAGTTGGATTTTAATCAAGTAGAAAAATCCTAATAAGCAATGCAGTATAAGAAACTTGCATTCGTCATTCAGGATTATATTGATAGCATGTATGTGTCAATATGAGGGGAGAGTAACAAAACTCGCAAGTACCCAATAGGAGAAATATCAGTGGCAAAAAAAATAGTAGGTTATATTAAATTGCAAGTTCCTGCAGGTAAGGCAAATCCAAGCCCGCCCATCGGTCCCGCCCTTGGGCAGCGCCAATTGAATATCATGGAATTCTGCAAAGCATTTAATGCAGCAACCCAGAAAATAGAACCCGGATTGCCTGTGCCGGTAGTGATAACAGCATATGCGGATAAAAGTTTTACTTTTGTAATGAAGACAACACCGGCTTCAGTGCTTATTAAAAAAGCAGCGGGTGTGGGTAAAGGAAGTGCTAAGCCGCATGTAGATAAAGTCGGTAAATTAAGCAGAAATCAGGCTGAAGAGATAGCTAAAACAAAAATGCCCGATTTGACGGCGGCGGATATGGATGCGGCTGTACGCACAGTTGCGGGCAGTGCTCGAAGCATGGGTATTGAGGTCGAGGGTATATAGCTATGGCGCATTCATCTATTCGTTATAAAGCAATTGCAGATAAAAACGACAGAAACAAAGTTTACCTTGTCGATGAAGCGTTGAGTCTTGTGAAAGAGACGGCTACCGCAAAATTTGATGAGTCAATTGATGTTGCTGTTAATTTAGGGATTGACGCAAAAAAATCAGACCAGGCAGTGCGTGGTTCAGTAGTCTTGCCCGCTGGGACAGGTAAGACCGTTAGAGTGGCAGTATTCGCGCAGGGTGATAAAGCGAAGGAGGCTGAAGAAGCAGGAGCCGATGTTGTTGGGTTTGATGATTTGGCCGCAGAGGTTAAGGCGGGAAATATAAATTTCGATGTGGCAATTGCAAGTCCTGATGCCATGCGTGTAGTGGGACAGCTTGGCCAAATTCTGGGGCCGCGTAGTTTAATGCCTAATCCGAAGGTTGGAACTGTAACAACAGACATAGCCACCGCAGTTAAAAATGCAAAAGCTGGACAGGTGCAATTCCGAGCAGATAAAACGGGAATTATACATTGCACAATTGGTCGGGCTTCATTTGAAGTTGATGCGTTAAAGAAAAATTTAGCAGCATTGATTGATGCGTTAAATAAATCCAAACCAGCTGCCTCGAAGGGTGTATACCTCAAGCGTGTATCAGTATCAAGTACTATGGGGATTGGAGTGCGCGTTGATCAAACAAATATAATGCAGCAATAATGAACTTTGGGCTGCCGAGTTATTTTTAAAATAACTCGGTGGATTATCAAAGACCGTTGGGGTAACTTTTAGCCAAATATGAAGTTGTCAGTATTTGAAATAATAGTTCTTAAATCCTAGTGAGCTTGTGGTGGAGCCATGAAAATAGCAACATTTAAAGCCAGTAGAACCCAGCGTAGATGGTGTCCCCAATAGCAGGAAGTTTTTCCTGGTTAAAGGTCGCCAGTGAGCAGTATTGAGATATTTGGTTTATAAATCTAAATACTGCGATTACTGATGGAGAATGAACCTTGAGTCTTAATCTTGAAGAAAAAAAAGCCATTGTGGCTGAAGTAAATGCGCAAGTTGCAAATGCGCAGGCCATCATTATGGCGGAGTATCGAGGAATGGAAGTTGGACAGATGACACAGCTGCGGGCGAAAGCGCGCGAAGCGGGTATCTATTTTCGCGTTATAAAAAATTCTTTGGTGCGACGGGCAGTAGCTGACACACCCTATGCCGAGCTTTCTGAGCATATGGTTGGTCCACTTGCATATGGTATCAGCTCGGACCCTGTGGCGGCGGCTAAAGTTTTGCACGAATTTTCAAAAGACAATGAAAAGTTCGTGATTAAGTTAGGTGCTATGGGTGAGAATGTAATGTCTCGTGAGGATGTTAGTGCACTTGCCGCTCTTCCAAGCCGTGAAGAATTGCTGTCCAAATTGTTAGGAACAATGCAAGCGCCAATCACCAAGTTCGTGCAGACACTGAACGAGGTGCCGACGAAATTTGTGCGCGGTTTGGCAGCTGTACGTGATAGTAAGTAACGTTGCGAATCCTTCTTATTTGAAATACTCATAATTAAATATATCAGAATATAACCAGGAGAAAATAATGGCAGTATCCAAAGATGAAATTTTAGATTCTATAGCTAACATGACTGTGCTCGAGTTATCAGAGCTGATTAAGGAAATGGAAGAAAAATTCGGTGTGTCAGCCGCAGCTGCGGCCGTAGCCGTTGCTGCACCCGGTGGCGGTGG
>DOOY01000277.1:3358-5369 GCA_003514765.1 Nitrosomonas sp.
TGCACCCGGTGGCGGTGGCGGAGGTAGTGGCGCAGCTGCTGCCGAACAAACCGAATTTACTGTTGTGTTGTCTTCTGCAGGATCAAGCAAAGTAAATGTGATTAAAGTTGTAAGAGCGGTAACTGGTCTTGGTTTAAAAGAAGCAAAAGATTTGGTTGATGGCGCACCAAAACCAATCAAAGAAGGTATTTCAAAAGAAGATGCAGAATCAATCCAGAAGCAGTTAACCGAAGCTGGTGCTAGCTGCGAAATTAAGTAGTTTAACAGTTAAATATGTTGGGGCTGGCAAGTAAGATTTTGTTGCCAGCCTTTGATATTTCTTTTGACTGGTATATCTTGTTTTTTGAAGAATTTGCCAGTTGATTATTTTTCCATAATTCTTCTTTCTTTCCTCCCGGAGAAAATTAATGGGCTATTCGTTTACTGAGAAAAAACGTATCCGTAAAAGTTTTGCAAAACGGGATAGCGTTTTATCTATTCCATTTCTTCTCGCAACTCAACTCGAATCCTACGCTTCTTTTTTGCAAGAGAGCACACCTCCCAATAAACGTAAAGATCAAGGTTTGCAAGCTGCATTTAATTCAATTTTTCCTATTGAAAGCCATACAAAAAATGCACGCCTGGATTTTATAAGTTATGAATTAGGCGCGCCGGTGTTTGATGTTAAAGAATGCCAGCAGCGTGGATTAACCTATGCGTCATCATTACGTGCAAAAGTAAGATTGACGATCATGGATAAAGAGATATCCAAGCCGACTGTTAAGGAGGTAAAAGAACAAGAAGTTTATATGGGCGAAATCCCTTTGATGACAAATACAGGGTCATTTGTAATTAACGGAACAGAACGTGTTATTGTGTCACAGTTGCATCGTTCCCCAGGCGTTTTTTTTGAGCATGACCGTGGTAAAACGCATTCTTCTGGGAAATTACTGTTCTCGGCACGCATAATTCCCTATCGCGGTTCTTGGCTTGACTTTGAGTTTGATCCAAAGGACTGTTTGTATTTCAGAATTGATCGCCGTCGCAAGATGCCGGTTACAACGTTGCTCAAAGCAATTGGATATACGATTGAACAGATTCTTGAAGAATTTTTTATTTTTGACAGTTTCTCGCTAAACGGCAATACAACTTTATTCGACCTTGTACCTGAACGGTTGCGTGGAGAAGTGGCCAGCTTTGATATTAAGACAAGTGACGAAAATGTCATTGTTCAAAAGAACAAAAGGATAACAGCTAGACATATCCGAGAATTACAGGAAGCCAAAATTGACCAACTCGAAGTGCCGGAAGATTTTTTGTTGGGTAGAATGCTTGCGCATAATGTAATTGATAAGGAAAGTGGAGAGATTATAGCTTCTGTCAATGATGAGATTACTGATGTAGTGCTGACTAAATTTAGAGAAGCGAAAATCAGTAAAATTAATACGCTGTATGTGAATGATTTGAATTATGGCCCCTATATTTCACAAACTTTAAAAATTGATGAGACAATAGACGAGACAACTGCACAGGTGGCTATCTATCGCATGATGCGCCCAGGAGAGCCGCCTACCGAAGAAGCAGTTAAAGCTTTGTTTGGCGGTTTGTTTTATTCTCCAGAACGTTACGATTTGTCAGTTGTGGGTAGAATGAAGTTTAATCGTCGTGTTGGGCGGGAAGAATTGACTGGTTCGCAGACATTGTCCAATGAGGACATTATTGCGGTTATTAAAATTCTGGTAGAACTGCGCAATGGTCGTGGAGAGATTGATGATATCGATCATTTGGGTAATCGGCGTGTTCGCTCTGTCGGTGAATTGGCTGAGAATCAGTTTAGATCCGGTTTGGTGCGTGTTGAGCGAGCCGTCAAAGAGCGGTTGAGCCAGGCAGAATCGGAAAATTTAATGCCGCATGACTTAATCAATGCAAAACCGGTATCCGCTGCAGCACGTGAATTTTTTGGTTCCAGTCAGTTGTCGCAGTTTATGGATCAGACAAATCCATTGTCTGAAATTACACATAAACGCCGTAT
>DOOY01000168.1 GCA_003514765.1 Nitrosomonas sp.
GGTCTAAAGAAGGAAAGTAAGCATGAGGCGTTAGCGGATATTTATGATTCCATTAACGAGCTTAAATATTACCGCGAGCATTTTATCGTGGCGTAACAATTGAAAAATCATGGCATGAGCAGTCAGGAACCGTTCAGGAAGGTGAGTTTACAATTAAAAAATCTAAGCGTATTCTTGTTCATTTACTTTTTATTATTTAACCGACTGTTGAGGAGAAAAAATGTCCTATCAAACAAAAATAATTTCTGTTGCGGCTATCAGCGTTTCGTTTATATTGGCACTCAGCGCTGCGCCCGCGGTCGCGCATGGTCCAGGCCATGACGATGATGATCATGGACAGTGCAAACATTGCGAAAAAAAAATGTCCAAAATGGATGCCGATAATGACGGTAAAATCAGCCGAAGAGAGTTTATGAAGTTTCATGGCGAAAAATTTGACAAGCATGATCTGAATAATGATCGTTTTTTGGATATGGATGAAATCCATTGGATGATGGAGGATATGCATAAACATATGAAAGGCAGTGGCCACGGCCACGGTAAAGACCATGGCCACGGACGCGGACATGGTGATGATCACGGCAAAGGCCACGGCAAAGATCATGATAATGATAATGAAGAAATCGAGAATTCACCGCATGGAAGTCATGGCGAGGCGACACATGACGGTGATGATAAAGATGATACGCACGCAAATCATTAAGAAAATATAGGTTACGCTAAAGCATATATGCGTCGGCGCGTTTAAGTCTGCTTCAGCGGGATGTTGTGTATGCTGATGAGGTTCATCATGTGCTGTTATGTGGAAAGCTTGATGATTGTCAGCAGACTTTCCAGGAATACATAAAGTACACAATGGGCGGTATTCTTACGCATTGTTCAATCTTGCCAGAGATTGGTTGTTTTGGTTGTTTCAGTCAACTTGAAAAGTAGCGGGGTTTATACAGATATATGAACATTCTGAACCTGTTTTTATCTTGCATCGGCTGCTTTCCGGAAACCTTTTTCAATGGTCTGCTAATGTCGTAATCCTGCAGGCGCTCGAGCAGGCTGCGCTTGCTCGAGCGGTTGCGGGTCTAGGACAGCAACGGTCAAACTGTCGTCAACAAAATATTTTTTTGCCACCGCTCGAATCTGATCTGCGGTCACTGTTTGTAATTTTTCCAGAATGATATCGATATCCCGGTATGACAGTCCGATGCTTTCCAGCCTGCCGATTTGCATGGCTTGTGCGAATATGGAATCCAATTGATAAACATGGCTGGCGACAACCTGCGCTTTTACTCGGTTCAATTCTTCTTCGGTGACATTTCCCTCAATAACTTTTTTGATTTCGGCGCGCAGGCCCTGTTCCAGTTCTTCAACCGTTTTGCCGGGACTCGGGGTGCCGCTGAGCATAAACATACCCTGACCGCGGCCTGTTGCGGTATAGCCTGCGCTAACTGAATTGGCTACTCTAAGATCGCGCACCAAAGATTTATTCAGTCTGGCTGATGCATGCCCATCAAGTATGCCCCCGAGCATTTCCAATGCGAACGGTTCCCAGTCTGCCGCGGTATCACGGATAACCGGGGTATGGTAGCCCATAATCAAATAGGGCAGCTCTGCGGGCGCTTTGACGGTAATGCGCTTAATTCCAAGTTGAGGTGGTTCAGTCTGCGGTTTACGCTCATCGATGGAAAATAGCGGACGCTTCTGTATATTGCCGTAGTGTTTTTGTGCCAGCGTTTTAACTGCATCAGCGTTGACGTCGCCTGCAACGACAAGAATGGCATTATTCGGTGCGTACCAGCGGTCATACCATGCTTGCGCATCTTCCACACGCATGTGTTCCAGATCGTTCATCCAGCCAATGACCGGGCGTCTGTATGGGTGCGATTGATACGCTGTTGCTATCATTTTTTCAAAAAGCAGCGAACGTGCCTGATCGTCGGTGCGCAGACGCCGTTCTTCCATGACTACATTGATTTCCATGGAATAGGCCTCCTCTGTCAGTTTCAGATTATGCATGCGATCAGATTCCAGTTCCATGGCCAGCGGCAGATGGTCTTTATGCAATTGCTGGAAATATCCCGTGTAATCGCGACTGGTAAAGGCATTTTCACGGCCACCTGCAGCGGCAATACGTTTGGAAAACTCTCCGCCAGGCACTTTTTCAGTTCCTTTGAACATCATATGCTCCAGAACATGCGCGACACCGGTTATACCATTTGATTCATCTATACTGCCGGCTTTATACATAAGCAGTGAAACGACGACGGGTGACCGATGATCTTCTTTGACAATCAATTTTAAACCGTTATCGAGCTTGAATTCATGCGGATTGGCAATTGCAGCAGGTGCGCCTAAGAACATGAACAATATCAACAGATAATTGATCGAGAAAGTTTTTGAGTAAACTGGATTCATTTTTGCTAACCTAAGAGTGACTAAACAGAATAAAATTAAAGATTGTGAAATGATAAAGCAACCAGGATAGAGCCTACCAGAATGTTTAATTTTTTTAAATCGAAAAAGAAGCAACCAGAGCAACTGGAGCAACCCGAAGAAATTGAAGAAACGCTGGAAAAAACAGAGTCGACAAAGGATGTGGCAGCAGATGTGCAACGGACACCCGAAGCGCAGCCTGCACCCGGGGGCATGTCTCGCACAGAATTTCAACCTGATTCCGGCTCCGATACAAAAGAAGAAACCAAACCGCTCAGTTTTACAAACAAAATCCGGCTTGGGCTTTCACGTACGCGCCAAAATCTGGGTAAGCAATTATCCGGTTTGTTTAGCGGGGGCGGAAAAATTGATGAAGCACTTTACGAGGAGCTTGAAACTGTTTTATTGACAGCGGATACAGGCGTCAGTGCAACCCATCAACTACTTGAAGATCTGCGTAAACAGGTTAAACAGAACGGTTTGACAGAGGCCGCGGAATTAAAATCAGCGCTTAAGCAATCACTTGTTGATATGCTCAAGCCACTTGAAAGATCGCTGGATACGACGGTTAATAAGCCCTTTGTTATTATGATTACCGGCGTCAATGGTGTTGGTAAAACCACATCAATCGGCAAGCTGGCCAAGTATTTTCAGTCCCAGGGTAAATCCGTTTTGCTCGCTGCTGGTGATACTTTTCGTGCTGCTGCACGTGAACAGCTGATAGTCTGGGGAGAGCGTAACGATGTCACTGTGATTGCACCGGATAGTAGCGGAGATAAAAAAAGTGATCCGGCTGCGGTAATTTTTGATGCGATCAATGCGGCCAAAGCGCGTGAAATTGATATTGTCCTGGCGGATACGGCAGGACGTTTAACGACGCAATTGCACCTGATGGAAGAAATCAAAAAAGTCAAACGTGTAATTGCCAAAGCCATGCCGGATGCGCCGCACGAAGTATTGCTGGTGCTTGATGCCAATACCGGACAGAACGCCGTGACCCAGGTGCAGGCATTTGATGAAGCGCTGAATGTGACCGGATTAATTTTAACCAAACTCGATGGTACGGCAAAAGGTGGTGTGGTTGCTGCAATCTGTGGTCAGTATCCACAACATCCGCCTGCGTTGCGTTTTGTCGGTGTAGGTGAGGGTGTGGATGACTTGCGGCCATTTATTGCTGAAGAATTTGTTGATGCCATGTTTGATTGACCGTTTCGAAAATCAAGGTGTGTTGACAATGACTTGGAATTCATGTGGCGCTGTCGTTATTCTTTTTTCTTCGGTTTTATACGGGTTTGTCTTATCTCACACTTCAATAATCTGGTGAGTATTTTTTTATCCAATGGATGGACACTCAATGATTCAATTCAAGCATGTCAGCAAGCGTTTTCCGGATGGATACTTTGCACTGAATAATATTGATCTGAATATAGATGCGGGTGAGATGGTATATGTAACCGGACATTCGGGTGCGGGCAAAAGTACATTGCTGAAATTAATTGCCGCCATAGAACGCCCGACTTCAGGCAGCATTACAATCAGCGAACAGAATATTGCGCGGCTTAGGCCAAGTGCTGTGCCTTTTTTGCGCCGTAAAATCGGTTTCGTTTTTCAAGACCATAAGCTGTTGTTTGATCGCAATGTTTTTGAGAATGTATTGTTGCCGTTACAGATCAGTGGCTTTGATAGCAAAGTTGTCGCGAGCCGGGTCCGGGCTGCACTTGATAAAGTAGGTTTGTTAAAAAAGGAAAAAGTTATGCCCATAACACTTTCGGGTGGGGAAAGGCAGCGGCTATGTATTGCCCGGGCTGTGGTGCATCGGCCGTCGATCTTAATTGCGGACGAACCAACCGGGAATCTTGATATGGCATATGCGCGAGATATTATGGCGATGTTTTATGCTTTCCACCAGGTAGGCGTAACCGTGTTGATAGCTACGCATGATGTGGCCTTATTGGAGGATACACAGCATCGCATCTTATCATTGCAGCAAGGAAAACTGGCGGCATGATCAAAGCCTGGCTCAGTCAGCACTTGTTTGTTTTGTTCCAGTCGCTTAAGCGGTTTGTGTCTGCGCCGGTTACAAGTCTGCTCAGTATTCTGGTGATGGGAATCGCCTTCAGTCTGCCAGCAGGTATTTATACGCTGATGGAAAATCTGCATGCAATTTCCGGACAAACTGGCACCACGCCGCAAATGAGTCTTTTTTTGAAACAAAATTCAAATCAGCATGATATCGAAAAAATCAGAGCGCTTCTGGAAATCAATGAACAGGTTTTGCGTTTTGAATTTGTTTCCAAAGATAGAGCTTTGCGCCAAATACAAAAAGACAGTGGACTCAACGATGTCATGCTCAGTCTGGGACATAATCCATTACCGGATGCTTTTGTCGTTGATTTAAAGGATGCAAACGCTGAGATGCTTGATCAACTTAGGGAAACCATGCAGGCATGGCCGGAAATTGAATACGTGCAATTTGATTCAGCCTGGACAGAACGTTTGAATGCCATATTGAATTTCGGCCGTGTGATCGCATTGTTGTTGTTCACTGTATTGAGTATTGCTATTGTTGCAGTAATGTTTAATACCATCCGCTTGCAGATTCTGACCAAACAGGATGAGATTGAAGTATCCAAACTGATCGGCGCGACGGATAGCTTTATCCGGCGTCCTTTTCTATATTTCGGGGCCATACAAGGTCTGGCCAGCGGCATTACGGCCTGGCTGATTATTGCAGTGGCATTGCAAACGATGAATGATGAACTCATGGTGCTGGCGAGTCTTTATTCTTTGGATTTGCATTTTAAACACCTTTCGAACGGCGACAGTATCAGTCTGTTGCTGTTTGCAACATGGCTGGGGTGGCTCGGTGCGCGCATATCCGTTGCGAGCCATTTATGGCAAATAGAGCCTAAATAGCCGGTATACAGTTTTGACAGCGCGCAGCGGTCAGGCGCGAGAGATTTGACATAACGTTGAACTATTCGTCAGATTCGCACTCTTACGCTGAGAGTGCTAAAATGAATAAAAGAATAGCTGTTTATTCAGTTAATGGAATTAATTAAACGAGAAACGGAGGAGAATATTATGACGAATGCTTTAACGATACCCACTGTGGGAGGAAGTCTTGAGAGCTATATCCAGTCAGCTAATTCTTTCCCTATATTATCTCAGGAAGAAGAAAAGAAACTGGCAAGACGTTTGCGGGATCAGGGCGATATTAAAGCAGCACAGCAACTGATATTGTCTCATCTGCGTTTTGTAGTGACGATTGCACGCGGTTATAAAGGCTATGGTTTGCCGCAAGCGGATTTGATTCAGGAAGGAAACGTCGGATTAATGAAAGCTGTTAAACGTTTCGACCCCGAGCGTGGTGTGCGGTTGGTATCGTTCGCAGTGCACTGGATTAAAGCGGAAATTCATGAGTTTATTATGCGTAACTGGCGACTGGTTAAAATCGCAACCACTAAACAACAGCGCAAACTGTTTTTTAACCTGCGCAGTATGAAAAAAGGGCTCGAAACCATGAATCCACAGGAGGTGGACGTCGTTGCTGAACAGCTGAATGTTAAGCCCGGAGAAGTAGTTGAAATGGAAAAGCGTTTTAGCGGAAATGATATTTCTCTTGAACCGTTATCAGAGGAAGAAAACGAGCATTATAGTCCGATTGCATATCTGACTGATGGATCCGATCCATCACAAGTACTTGAGGCGGAACAGGACAGGGTGCTGCGTGGTGAAGGTCTGCAGCAATCACTTGCCAGTCTGGATGAACGCAGCCGTCATATTATTGAAGCCCGCTGGTTGCGGGAAAAAGATACTGCAACATTGCATGAGCTTGCCGATGAATTAGGCGTTTCGGCTGAACGTGTCCGTCAAATCGAATCCAAAGCCATACAGAAAATACGCCATGTTATGACGGCGCGCTAAATCACCGGAATTTGAATCAGACAAACTAAAAACCCTCAGAAAAAACTGAGGGTTTTTTTTGGAAGCTAACGTTGGTATTAATGGGCTGAATCGCGTATATGTTTCATCGCTTCCTTCATATGTTTGGCGCCTTCATCTGCATGTCCCATTTTGCCGTGCTTGATAGATTCTTCAATGTGTTTAATCGCTTCGGACATATGTTCATGTGCTTCGGCATGTGCTTTTTCAGCAGCCTTTGCATGGTGCAGGCTTTTTTCTGCATGTTTTACCAGTTCCGTCGCATGACCGTCTTCACCATGTGCCAGCGCTTGTCCAGCATGTTCCATTGTTTCAGAGGTGTGTCCTGCATCGGTTGCCAAAGCCTGGTTGCTGAGGAAAAGTGCCAAGATTCCAATTGCAAATGTAGTTGATACATGTTTCATGATAATCTCCTTCCTTTCTTTGCGAATTAGTAATGAATTTATGAGTTTACTAGGATAGCCCATAATACATGTACTTGCATTTTTTGTTTTCCCTGCACAAATGCAGGGCAGGGCCTGTCTTGCAAATACATTACTTTTATTTATAACACAAAGCGGAAAAGAAAAACATAAGTATATTTACGTATTGTAATGTAAATTAAGAACTGATATTGACACGCAAGTAATTCCAAAAAAACATAACGGCAACCAACTCGACGAACCAAAGCAGGTTATTTTCTTCTTTGTACCCGGATCGTGGCAGTCATTACTGGTTCACACCGGAAGCTGGCGGCAAGGTGGATAAACATAATCCCATCCAGTTTGGGCAGGCGATGAAGCGTTTGGGAATTGAAATGGTTGCCGCTTATTCACCGCAGGCACGTGGACGTAATGAACGCATGTTTCGCACACATCAGGAAATAAAACAGAATGCAAAGTTGTTGCGTAAATTCGCCGCCACAGCTTCGCGATGAACTACGATACAGGTTCACTGCGCTTTAATTAAAAAAGGGAATTTATCTGCTATAAAACCGGATATTTCTATTTGTTGCTAACAGTCTGTTTTAGGATATTGAAAACGAAAATATTATCTATTAATATACTGCAAACCCCTACGTTTCCAGTGGATATTTTATGACAAATGACTTGAC
>DOOY01000021.1:0-1338 GCA_003514765.1 Nitrosomonas sp.
ACGGTTGTCAGATTCTTTTTAATATCAGACAAAAATACAAACATAGTTTTCTCCCGAATAGACAGGCGATTTTTTCAGCACGAAAGCGCCAGACTGCAGGTTTCAGTAGACGGGTGCTAAGCCGGAATGATTGGTTCGCACCATCGCCATCCGCACTTCTTTTGCAAGACTGGCACCACTGACGAGACCTTCCAGTCTTATCCATGACGCATGCCTGCCGGCACGAATTAACGTCAAAGGCTGATGATTCATTTTGTTACCCCCTGGATAAACAGCATTATAGGCGCGCAACAAAACATGAATTGCGCTGCGACTGCCCGTCAACAAAGTAATCTTGTCACCGGTATCAAAGCGTTCACTGTAATCTTGCAAACGCGCAGGCGTATCATGTTCAGGATCCAGTGAGACCAGAAAAATACGATACCGGCCGCCTGCCTTCTGCAATTCCGGTAATGCCTGAACCAGATTGGCTGTAATCACCGGACAGATTCCCGTACAGCTTGTAAACGCGAAACTGATAATAACCATTTCCTCTTGTTCTACAGCGGCTGCAAAATCGATTTCCCGTTCCCGGCCATCAATCAGATTCACGTTCGGCGTGCGGTATGTGTGAATCGACTTGCCATATTCGAGTTGATTATTCATCTGCATGTCCGCCAGAACATTTGCCGCAAATAGAAAAGAAACCAGTACAACGCTTGCGCTTATGACAGTTATGCGCGCAACAATGGCAGTTAAGCGGTTCTTTAACATGACTCATCCTTCATTCATCTATTTTGACGTCACTGCGTGGGTGCGGATACCAGGAAGTCCGGTATTGCCAGACATTCCTGATATTTACAGTGGTCGAATTACAATTTGAGCTGCATCACTCAGTGTATAGACCAGATCGCAACATCATGATGCAATTGATCAAATTGATAGATACGCAGACGCTGGCTGGGCTCATGATTCCAATGGATTTCAAAATGACGCAAACCCAGGCCATTCG
Source organism: Nitrosomonas sp. (assembly GCA_003514765.1). Taxonomy (GTDB): domain Bacteria; phylum Pseudomonadota; class Gammaproteobacteria; order Burkholderiales; family Nitrosomonadaceae; genus Nitrosomonas. The sequence goes on from DOOY01000021.1 coordinate 992, forward strand.
CTCCCGCAGCTTCCATCGTTTCACGTGTTGGAACGGGATGCACCTCTTCGGCACTTGCTTCGCTTATCGAGGTCAGTAAGGCATCAGCGTCACCCGATTGCATTGCTTGTGCAAGCGCTTTTTTACGCGACATGTTTTGCGCAATCATTTCTTGCACGGGCTCAGGCGTCATACTCAAGTTGTATGCCTTTGATTTACCCGAGCCAAACCCATCATTCCCGACACCATCAATACCGGCCGCAGTCTGATTGCTGACTGCTGCCAGTTTGCCGCCAAATTCTGCCTGGCATTGCTCAATGGTGCGCGCATTCGTGCCTGCAGGCGGGATAGCTGCAGCAACAGGCTGG
>DOOY01000021.1:1431-3089 GCA_003514765.1 Nitrosomonas sp.
ATAGCTGCAGCAACAGGCTGCGGCCCGCCATTCGGCGCTTCAAGTGTTGGCCACCAGTATGCACGGCCAAATGTAAACCAGGGTCCGGCTCCAAATTCGGGAATCGTATTTTGAAAAGTATTTTCCCAGCCACGCAATCCGCCAAAATCGACGATCATGTGCGCACGCTCAAAGTAATCACCATTGAGTACCTTGATACGCGTTGTGTCGCCACGTTTGTTAAAATTTTTGAGCACACGCTGTGACTGGTCAACAAAACCTTTCGCATCGCCGTACAACGTATTATTGGCGTAGAAAAGCGTAATATCGAAGTTATCGTCACGTGCCACGCCCGTTGGCAACCGGGTGCGATCCTCCCAGTCAAAAAATGCCTGTTCAATCCTGTTGATCATTTCAGCATTGAATGCGCCTGGATCAGATCGCAACTGCCGCAGCATATTCCACATCCGTTTGGCAGGCGCAAGATCACCAATCATGGCTATCGCCGCCAATTTATCGGCCTCACTGGCCATCGGATTGAAGCCGAAGACGCAACGCTCCCAATCAATCAAATTAACCCCCAGTTCCTTACCCAAGCCATTTTCCAGAGCTTGAATGCGGGGTGGATGCTTACGCCATCCCCAGTGGTAAGTCAGTTTATACTGACGGGCTGGCGGCATGGCAACTTGGAAGGTTGTACGCGTGCCTTCTTCTACAGGGAAAAAAGTTTGATCTATGCCGAAACCGGGTTTTTTCTCAACATCCGGAATAATAACGCCATCTTCGCCCATGACCGGGCCATTAAAAAACATTCCAAATGGTGAAAAATCCTCACGGCCACGATTGAGCGCGGAAATTTTGTAGGTAATTGTCCAAGGCACATCCAGGACCGCTGATGGCACAATCAAAGCAGCATCAGACATAATTCTTTGATCAAAGTAAACCTGATGAACAACGGCATTGCCTCCCGTTACTCTGGTTGGATCACCGGGATCATTGAATTCCGGTTCAACATGAACAATCTTCTCAGGGCCATTGTAGTGTAACAACGGCATGCCTGAGTATTCCCGGTCCAATGGATTGCCTTCCAGTATATCGAGGCCAAACTGAACCGCCTCCACGGGTGATGTTCCATCATCAAACGCGCTGCGTAATAAATGAATGACAGTACGCAAATCATCCGTTGGCGACAGTGGGTTGATACCGACCTCCACGACTGGATCGGGATGTAGGTTATACGGGTTTTCCGGGGTTGACGGCAGTGAATTCGGAATGCGCGGGCCTTCAGTTCCATCTACCCGGCGTGAATATACATCATCATACACCGTTTGACATAAATTGGAGGGCAACGCATCACGCGCATCAGATGGTGAATACAGGCTATCTGCAGTATTCACCACAACAGTCAAATTATCATCTTTAAACTCCAGCGGGTTGGGTGCCGGCCAGCCCGGCATGACTGGCAGACTCGGACAGGCGCTATCAGATGGGGGCGTAGGAAATACACCATACGTGTCATCTGCAGCATAAGTCATGCTAATCGGAGTACTTGCCATTGAAGCAAACAATCCGACCGATAGTAATGAAACGAATATCTTTTTCATGGTTTTTACCTCATATAAAATAGGTTCGATTGCGACACAGCAGTTCAAACCATTCCATGACGGTCACGACTGTCA
>DOOY01000319.1 GCA_003514765.1 Nitrosomonas sp.
GAAGCGGGCGGAACGCTGGAATGGCTGCCGCAGGAGACTATTTTTTTTGATAATGCAGAAGTGGAACTCGAACACACCGTAGCTTTAGCGAAAGATTCATCTTATATCAGTTGTGAAATATTTTGCTTTGGCCGTACCGCTTTCGGCGAATCTTTTAACGGTGGGCGAATCAGGCAACAGGTTAATATACGTCGTGACGGTAAATTGGTCTGGTATGAACAACTCAATTTAGCCGGCGGTGGCATGGCGATGAAGAGTCCGCTGGTGTTAGCTGAAAAAACAGTATGTGCAACACTGATTGCAGTGAGTGATACGGCGCATACAAATGAACTGATTAACACCTTGCGTGAGGATGCGAGTACGCTGGCAAATGGTGCCGGTCATCTTGGTGTTTCGCAAGTAAAGTCAGTTTTGGTGGCACGTTATTTAGGTGACTCAAGCGAAGTTGCGCGTCAAATCATGCTCAAGATCTGGGGCATTTTACGGCCAGCCATGCTGGGACGTAAAGCAGAAGTCCCGCGCATGTGGAATACCTAGCATAGCGAATAGCGGCGGATGGGTAATCACAGTATTTATTTTAGGCAGGCGTTTTTAATTATTTGTTACTGAGGAGAAAACCATGGATCTAACCCCAAGAGAAAAAGATAAACTTCAAATATTTACAGCAGGATTGGTTGCGGAAAGACGCAAAGCGCGTGGTGTTAAACTCAATTATCCCGAAGCAATCGCATTGATTACCTGCGCAGTATTGGAGGGCGCGCGTGATGGGCGTACCGTTGCAGAATTGATGTCGGAAGGCACACGCGTTTTGACGCGCGCGGATGTTATGGAAGGCGTCCCGGAAATGATTCACGATATTCAGGTTGAGGCAACCTTTCCAGATGGTACCAAACTGGTCACCGTTCACAATCCGATTTCTTAATATTCAAGGGAGATAAAATAATGATTCCAGGAGAAACAATCATTGAAGCGGGTAGCATTCAGTTAAACGTTGGCCGTAAAACGAAAACAATCAGAGTACGAAATGCCGGTGACCGGCCAGTACAAGTCGGATCACATTTCCATTTTTATGAAGTCAATTCAGCACTCAGTTTCGAGCGGGAGGAAGCTTACGGTATGCGACTTAATATTATGGCAGGCACGGCAATTCGTTTTGAGCCTGGTCAGGAACGCACGGTCGAATTAGTCAATCTCGCCGGAAGCAGAATTGTGTATGGTTTTAACCAGAAAGTGATGGGGTCCCTGACTCAAAAAGTAGTTGGGAAATTATAGGCTTAAGTTGATAGCCGGCTTTTTATTTTAAATTTATAGGGGATAAGACATGAGTTTTGAAATTTCTCGACAGGCTTATGCTGAAATGATGGGTCCGACAACTGGCGATCGAATTCGCCTGGCCGATACCGAATTATTTATTGAAATCGAAGATGATTTCTGCACATACGGTGAAGAAGTTAAATTTGGCGGCGGCAAGGTCATCCGTGACGGCATGGGACAATCACAACGTGTACACGATAACGTTATGGATACCGTAATTACCAATGCGGTCATCATCGATTATTGGGGAATCGTTAAAGCCGATATCGGCATTAAAAACGGGAAAATAGCCAATATCGGTAAAGCCGGCAACCCTGATACGCAGTCGGGCGTGACTATGGCTATTGGTGCAGCAACAGAAATTATTGCCGGTGAAGGTCAAATTGTAACCGCCGGCGCATTGGATGTGCATATTCATTTCATCTGCCCGCAACAAGAAGAAGACGCCATGATGAACGGCATTACCACTATGTTGGGTGGCGGCACTGGACCTGCAGCGGGCACAAATGCAACAACCTGCACACCTGGACCATGGCATATTCAATCCATGCTGCGCGCTTCTGATGGTATGGTCATGAATACCGGTTTCTTTGGAAAAGGCAATGTCAGTGTACCGGAACCCAACGTTGAGCAGGTGCTTGCCGGCGCATGTGGATTAAAATTGCACGAAGACTGGGGTACGACTTTTGGCGCGATTGATAATTGCCTGTCAGTTGCCGACAAAATGGATGTACAGGTCGCCATTCATACCGATACGATTAATGAGGGTGGTTATCTTGAAAACACAATCAATGCTTTCAAAGATAGAACAATCCATACGTTTCACACTGAAGGTGCCGGCGGCGGGCACGCGCCGGATATTATGAAAGTGGTTGAGCTTGAAAATGTCTTGCCGTCGTCAACCAATCCGACACGCCCTTATACCCGCAATACACTGGATGAGCATCTGGACATGCTCATGGTCTGCCATCATTTGAGTGCTAATATTCCTGAAGATGTTGCGTTTGCTGAGTCACGGATTCGTAAAGAAACCATCGCGGCTGAAGATATATTACATGATATCGGCGCCATTTCCATGATGGCTTCCGACTCACAAGCCATGGGACGTATCGGTGAGGTTGTTACCCGCACCTGGCAAACCGCGCATAAAATGAAAGTGCAGCGTGGTGCGCTTAAGGAAGATTCTGCAAGAAATGATAATTTCAGAGTCAAGCGGTATATCGCAAAATATACTATTAATCCAGCCATTACTCATGGCATTTCACATGCGGTGGGATCTATTGAGGTCGGCAAATATGCTGATCTGGTAATTTGGAGACCGGCGCATTTTGGCGTTAAGCCATCAGTGATTCTAAAGGGTGGTATGATCGCAGCTGCGCTCATGGGTGATCCAAACGCATCAATTCCAACGCCGCAGCCCGTGCACTACCGGTATATGTTTGGCGCCTATGGATCAGCACTTAAACACACCTGTTACACTTTTGTTTCTGAGGCTTCTCTGGCAGCAGGCCTGGTTGATCAGCTTAAGGCTGACAAGCCATTGATAGCTGTTAAGAATACACGTGGTCTGCGCAAAAAAGATATGATCCATAACGGTGCAACACCTAAAATGGAAATTGATCCAGAAACATATGAAGTTCGCGCTGATGGTGAATTGTTGACCTGCGAGCCTGCCGATACCCTCCCTATGGCGCA
>DOOY01000318.1 GCA_003514765.1 Nitrosomonas sp.
GATTCAGCCTGTTCTGCATGTCATCAACAACATGCGGAACAGGATCAGGTGTTCACCCAGGGCTATCCAGTATTACGTGCAGCCAAACCATAAGTCTGTGACGATATAGACCTGCAATCGTTATCGATTAACAACCAATAAAAAACGGGTATCCGGAAAGCAACGGATACCCGTTTTTTATTATCATCCGCCTTTCCACCGCTGTCCTTAAATTTCTAAAAATTGTTTTTCCATTCACGCAACGCGGCAAATACTTCTACCGGCTGTTCCAGTTTCTTGTTGGTATAAAGACAGGCCATGCGGTTAATTTCCGGCAGATGGCAACGCAGAAAAGGGTTACAGGATTTTTCGATGGCAATATTTGTGGGCAGCGTAGGTATATTTTCGCTACGCAGTTGTTTTGCGCGATGCTCCGCTCTCTGCAAATCGATGTTGCCGGGTTCCACAGTTCTGGCAAAGTTGATATTACCCAACGTATACTCATGCGTGCAATAAACAAGTGTATCATCGGGCAAGTCTGCAAGCTTTTGTAATGAACGATACATTTGTTGCGGCGTTCCTTCAAAAACACGACCGCAGCCACTGGCAAATAACGTATCACCGCAAAACAAAATATTTTTTCCGTACGACGCCTGTAACGATCCAAAATAAGCGATATGCCCGCGCGTGTGGCCGGGTATCTCAATTACCTCAAGTGTGAGCGGTAGCGCTGAAAAATGAACAGTGTCGCCTTCCCGCACTGGGTGCGTTACCGTTGCAATATTCTCCTGTTCCGGACCATAAACAGGCACGTTAAACCTGGCAATCAATGTCGGATTACCGCCAGTGTGGTCACTATGGTGATGCGTGATCAGGATTGCGTGAAGCGCCAGTTTATTGGATTGCAGATAGTCAAGGACAGGGAAAGCATCGCCCGGGTCAACGACGACCGCATGCTCGGCATTATGGATAATCCAGATATAATTGTCTTTAAATGCCGGTATCGGGTGGATTTGTAATGTCATCATGCAGTTTTATTAATGTAGAATTGAATCACGCTGCTTAGCTTAGCTTAGCTTAATCTAAAAAAAATTTTCTGACCATCATTACAATAACATTTTTTACCTGCAGGTATGGCCATACAAACAGATCAACAATGGTTTGCAACGTCTTTGGGACAGTATATTGTCGACCATGAGTTTCAATATTTTGATCACGTTGTCGCCAACATTTTTGGCTACAATGCTATGCAAATGGGTATGCCGCAATATGACTTTTTAAGAACAAACCGCATGCCGTTACGTTTCACTGCAGGTATTGAACACGATAACATATTGCGATCCGCGTGTGATCACCTGCCCATTACCGGCGATACCATTGATTTGGTAATTGTGCCGCATGTGCTTGAATTTAATAAAGACCCTCACCAAATTCTCCGAGAGATTTATCGCGTATTGATACCGGAAGGCCATATTGTCATTTCAGGTTTCAATCCTATCAGTTTGTGGGGTCTGCATCACCATTTTATATCGAATAAACGTGAGTTTCCCTGGAACGGACATTTTATCGCGTTGCCGCGTCTGAAGGATTGGTTAAAATTGTTAAACTTTGAAATGAAAGGTGGCAAACTGTGTTGCTATGCGCCGCCTTTTGAACAGGAAAATTGGCGTCAGCGGTTCAAATTCATGGAAGACGCAGGTGACCGTTGGTGGCCTATTTCCGGCGGCGTCTATTTTTTACATGCAATAAAGCACAAGCACGGCATGCATATTATTAAGCCTGGCTGGAAAAACAGTCTGGTCGGCAAGAAAAAAATAGCTGCTGCAACACAAAGAATCAAACGATAACCGCAATTTATCCAAGGTGGTTTGATTCAGTTATTATCATTCTTCCGTATTTATCAAAGATCATGACGAAAGAACAAAAAGAAAAAATTGTCGAAATTTACACTGACGGTGCATGCAAAGGTAATCCCGGTGTCGGCGGCTGGGGTGCCCTGTTAAAATATGGCGACCGTGAACAGGAAATATTTGGCGGTGAAAAACATACCACCAACAATCGAATGGAACTGCTTGCCGCAATTCGCGCATTGGAACAGTTAAAACGACCCTGCACAGTACGTTTGTATACGGACTCACAGTATGTGCATAAAGGGATCAGTCAGTGGATGCACGCCTGGAAAGCACGCAACTGGAAAACAGCCAGTAAAAAACCGGTCAAAAACGAGGATTTGTGGCGATTGCTGGATCAATTGTCGCAACAGCATGAGATTGAATGGCTGTGGGTACGCGGACATGCCGGTCATAAGGAAAATGAGCGGGCGGATCTGCTGGCAAACCGCGGTGTAGAAAAAGTTATTGTTGAAAATCAGGCAGAATAAACACCGGAGTTCTTTAAATATGCGACAAATTGTACTGGATACTGAAACAACCGGGCTGGAATACAAACTGGGACACCGTATTGTCGAAATAGCCGCGGTAGAATTATCTAACCGGCAATTAACAGGAAACCATTTTCATCATTACCTGAATCCGGAACGTGAAAGCGACGAAGGTGCGCTGCAGGTGCATGGACTAACCCGGGCATTTCTTGAAGACAAGCCTAAATTCCGGGAAATTTCAAAGGATTTTCTCGATTTCATCTATGATACCGAACTGATTATTCATAATGCACCGTTTGATGTAGGCTTTCTGAATCATGAATTGGGCCTGGAAAAACTGTCAACACTGGATGCTTATTGCCTGCAGATAACCGACACACTTAAACTGGCAAAAGATCTTCATCCTGGCAAACGTAATAATCTGGATGCTTTGTGCGACCGCTATAAAATAGACAACTCTAAAAGAACATTGCACGGCGCGTTACTCGATGCAGAGCTACTGGCTGAAGTCTATCTGGCCATGACGCGCGGTCAGGAAAGCCTGCTGATGGACCTTGATGTCATCAATCCGATCGACGAGAGTACAGCCTGCGATATTAAAAATTTGAATTTGCGTGTTTTACCTGCAACCGTGGCGGAACTTGAACAGCACACCCGGCAGTTAGAATGTATTTCGAAAGAAAGTAATAATCAATGTATCTGGAAAAATCTGAACGCCTGAATATCAAAATCGAAAGAATATGTTAATACCACGCCGCTATTGAAGCCCTTCTGAAATGCGGTAATATACCTGCCTGAGAAAGATTCCATTTCTGTGGACTATTCGATATTTAATTTCATCAGGTCGGATGAGCATTTGCTTCAAATTATCGCCTTCCCGGATTTGCTCAAGATGAACAGGCTTCATTCCAACCTGTATGATCGGCCGATTTATTGGATATTGTGCCGGAAACCAGAAATTGTACATCGCACCACTGTCACCAAATAGATTGCGTGAACGAATATCCAGATTGCCGCACGTATGATTGTAGAAATAAAGGCTGCTGGCAACTGACCATTTACTCATACCGACAATCACAGGTTCTCGTCCCGTCAGTTGACGAACCTCTTCGGCAATTTGTTCTACCTCACGTGTTGTTTCGCGCCAGAAATAATGTTCGGTAAACAGATGATAGGAAACGCCGGGTATTCCCAGCACAACATAGTGCAAAGTAAACGCATAAGCAAACAGGCATGCGGCAATAGTAGGCCGCCATGCTTTTTGTAACCATCTGGTAAATTTATCGAGATTACCGGTTTGTCCAATCATCCAGGCGACTGTTGGCAATACCGCCAGCCAGACAGGTCCGGTCCAATGAAATTTGGGATGGCCGAATATACTGAATACCAGAAAGATAAAAAACGGCACACCGGTAAAAATTTGCACAAACAAGCGTTTCCTGTCTTCTAACATATGCTGCAATGCGCCTGCATCGCGATAACTGTTTGAGAAGAGAACCTGCATGGCGGCAAAAAAACCGATGGGCGTCAACAGAATCATGATATAAATCAACAGATAATGAACCGAGAATTGACTGTCATTCGTTACATGCCGTGTCGACTGAAACATGAAGGAGATCCATTCATGCTGAGAATTCCAGATAAGAACGGGTGAAAAAATAAATAGCGCCAGTGTAGCCGCCAGATAAGGATGCGGACGCCAGATCCAGCGGCGCGCACACGGATCGATGATGACAAAAGCCAGTGCAGCCACCCCCAGTAAACCCAGCGTATATTTGGAAAGCAATCCCAGGCCAAATGCAACGCCCATTCCCAGCCATGCGGATCGCTGCCCCGCAACCAAAGCACGTTCCATAAAATAAAGCGTGGCAATCCAGGCGGCTACCAACGGCGCATCCGGTGTCATGAAAAATCCGGATGCAAAGCCCAGCGGCAATACTGAAAATACCATCAGGGTGCGCAGCGCGGTTGATTTGTCGTACAAATTTTTTGCCAATGCATATAGATAGCCCATGGCGATGAGACTGCAAATAAATGCCCCCGCACGGACGCCCGCTTCATTGTCGCCCAACATTGCAGTACCTATCCAAATAAGCCAGGCAACCATCGGTGGATGATCATAAAAACTCAGATCCATGTGTTGTGCGTATTGCCAGTAATAAGCTTCATCCGGAATCAGTTGTGCAAGTCCCAGATAGATCAGCCGTAACAGTATGCAAAACAAAACAACACCCAGTGCCGCGACCCGCCAGCGCATATTGCGTGAAGGCGGATTCTTCTCAGCCGGGAAAACATAAAAAGCTGAACCGAGGTAATTGACAAAAGCAGTTGCAATAATGGCAGGAATAATTGCCAGAGAAGGCGGCACATCGCCTATATAAACAAACAATGCCAACACACCTCCGCGCAACAAAAGGGCCAGCGCGCCTACAGTTAAAAAACGGCTGAATTGAAGCCATTGTAGATGACCGGTATGATGCTCGTAAAAAGCCCACTTTGAGTTCAGTATATAGTTCACACACACTGCGACAAAAAAACTGACAAAATGCGCCAGCGCAAGCCCGGCATCGTGATTGATCATCCATTGAAAAACGAAGACATCAACCACCACACCCAGCAATCCGACTATCGCAAAACGCCCGGCAGTATTCTTGGATACCGTGCCGCCGGCCAATGTCAACAGTCGCTGCAAATAAACCAGTTGATGTGAAAATGACAGTTTAGAAGTTCCGTGCGCACGGTCGCGAAAGCAAATCGGAATCTCTTTGATCCGCAGCGTGCCATCATTGGCCATCAAGATTTCGAGCAGAATCTTGTAGCCATGCGCCTGTTCGGAAACAGTCGCGGCCAATTCCCGGCGGAATGCAAAAAAACCTGAGGTCGCATCACTGACATCACAAAACGGGCGTGCAAGCCACCCGCCAGCTCTGGACAGAAAGCGTCTATAAAAAGGCCAGTCAAGTGTACGCCCGCCTTTAATATATCGACTGCCAATCACAACATCATATTGATCTTTTAAGATGGGTGTCACCAAAGCGTTCAGTTGTTCATGCGGATGACTCAGATCGGCATCCATAACGACAATGATATCGCTGCGCGCAGCACCAGCGCCCTTCAGAATGGAAGTCGCCAGGTCCGGTTTTCCATTTCTTTCTATGAGATGTATATTGCTGTACTTTTGCCAGGTGCGTATTTTTTCCGGCGTACCGTCATTTGAACCGTCATCCACAAAAATGACTTCAAAATTATCGGACGGAATGTTCAGTGCAAAAATCCCGGTTAGCAGTAAATCAATATTTTCTGATTCATTTAATGTGGGTACTATGATCGAAAACTGTGTCATGCAGACCTGTTGATTTTTGTTTTATGTCTTCTTTGAAAAAACATGATTAATTGTTCTGCCGTTTTTGGTATTTGGCAACTGCACGGTTATGATCTGCAAGATTAGTCGAAAATTTTGATTCTCCATTTCCTTTAGCCACGAAATATAAAGCATCAGTTGTCGCGGGGTTTAATGCCGCGCGTATAGATGCAAGTCCCGGCATGGCAATCGGAGTAGGCGGCAATCCGGCTCTGGTATAAGTATTATAATCCTGGTCAGTCTGCAGATCTTTTTTGCGCAAATTGCCGTCAAATTGATCTCCCAATCCGTAAATCACTGTCGGATCCGTTTGCAGACGCATACCTATTCGCAAACGATTGATAAAAACACCGGCAATTTCAGCACGGTCACTTTCCAGACCGGTTTCTTTCTCAACAATAGAAGCCAGAATGAGCGCTTCATAGGCCGATGCAAGCGGCAACGATTCCATACGATCCAGCCAGGCTATTTTTATGTGGTTTTGCATGGTTTGGTAAGCACGCTGCAGAATCTCAATATCAGTACTGTTTTTTAAAAAATAATAGGTATCAGGAAAAAACAAACCTTCAGCAGACTGTTCGTCGGCGCCTATAAGCTGCAGTATTTCTTCTTCACTCATTTCAACAGTCGTATTGCGTATGTCCGGATGATCATATAAAGCCTTCCTGTACTGAGAAAAAGTCCAGCCTTCCACAAACCTGACTTCATTTTGCCGGATATCACCTTTGATCAGATACTCGAGCAAGGTAATTTGTGAAAGATTTTCGGTAAGACGATAATCGCCCGCTTTGAGTGCCGATTCTTTGCCTAGATAGCGTGATAACAGTATAAAAGACCAGGTATCGGGAAGAATGCCCTCGTCAACCAATTGCCGGGTAATCTGTTTTAAATTACTGCCCGGTTCAATTGAAAATTCATACGGTGTGGTGGGTAGAATAATGTCGCGATGATAATGATGATAAAGCCATCCTATGCTCAGGATGGCTGCCAGAAAGAAAATCAGAAAAATGAATAAAAGGCGTTTCAGCGTAAGCATGCGCCGTCAATTAACAATTACACTTTACGAAACACTAGCGTTCCATTGGTACCGCCAAATCCAAACGAATTAGATAATGCAACATTAATATCCATTTTTCGCGCTTCGTTAGGAACATAATCGAGATCACATTGTGGGTCCTGGTTTTCAAGATTGATGGTAGGCGGTGAAATCTGATGATGGATAGCCAATGCGGAAAAAATAGCTTCCACCCCCCCCGCAGCACCCAACAAATGCCCTGTCATGGATTTAGTCGAGTTGACTACGAGCTTACTGGCATGCTCACCAAAGCAACGTTTTACCGCAGTTGTTTCTGCAATGTCACCTAAAGGTGTCGATGTGCCATGCGCATTGACATAATCAACTTCAGATGGATTAATCTTTGCATTCTTGAGCGCATTTGACATGCAGCGCGCCGCGCCCTCGCCATCTTCACTCGGTGCTGTCATATGATAGGCATCCGCACTCATGCCAAAGCCCACCAATTCAGCATAAATAGTTGCACCTCTGCGCTTGGCGTGTTCCATTTCCTCGAGCACCAGTACGCCGGCACCCTCACCGAGCACAAAGCCATCTCGCGCCAAATCCCAAGGCCGGCTGGCTGCTTCAGGGTTATCATTTTTCACTGACAAAGCCTTGGCAGCCGCAAAACCGCCAATCGCCAACGGGGTAACGCATGATTCAGCACCCCCGCAAATCATGATGTCCGCATCGTCATATTCAATCATCCGCGCGGAATTACCGATACTATGCGTTGCCGTTGTACAGGCGGTGACTATGGCCAGATTGGGTCCCTTAAAGCCATATTTGATGGACAAATTGCCCGAAATCATATTGATAATTGTACTGGGTATAAAAAAGGGAGAAATTTTCCGAGGACCGCCTCTATGATAAACGTCGTCCATGTATTCAATCATGGGCAACCCGCCAATACCTGATCCGATATTAACACCTATGCGCTCGGCCTCCAGGTTGGATATATCTTCTATACCGGCGTCTTTAATGGATTGCGTTGCAGCGGCCATGCCGTAATGTATAAAAACATCCATCCGACGCGCCTCTTTGACAGGAAGATATTCACTGATATCAAAATCTTCCACCTCTCCCGCTATCTGCGAAGAAAATGCCGATGCATCAAAACGGGTAATACGGGTAATACCGGTCTTGCCTGCCACGATATTTTCCCATGCTTTTGAAACTGTATTTCCAACGGGTGAGATAATTCCCATCCCGGTAACAACCACCCTGCGTTTGGACAAAATAACTCCGATAAATTACTTAAAATAACTAGCTGCCTGCGTTTGAGCTGACATAATCAATCGCTTCTTGGACGGTATTTATTTTTTCAGCTTGTTCGTCTGGAATTTCGCATTCAAATTCTTCTTCTAGCGCCATCACTAGCTCCACTGTATCCAGCGAATCCGCTCCCAAATCGTTTACAAATGATGATTCATTTTTGACTTCCTCTTCTTTTACACCAAGTTGCTCAGCTACGATTTTCTTAATGCGCTGTTCTATGTTTTCCATTTAAATGCTTCCTTCTAAGGTAAGAAAAAGGTCTATATATTAACAAATTTTAAAAGTCTGCAAAACAATAATATTTTGCTTCATAATCCTTGCAACCAGATATTTTTGCAGGAATTTCATAAAAAAACGACGGCCTGAATTCACTTTATCAACAATCGATTAGTCCATGTACATACCACCATTCACATGCAGCGTCGAACCGGTAATATAACCCGCAGCAGACGATGCCAGAAAAGCAACCGCTGACGCGACTTCTTCGGACCGCCCGAGCCTGCCCAAGGGAACATGCTGGATCAGACTTTGTTGCTGATCGTCACTGAGCGCCCGGGTCATGTCCGTATCGATGAATCCTGGCGCAATACAGTTGACCGTGATATTACGGCTCCCGACTTCACGTGCCAATGATTTACTAAAACCAAATATACCCGCCTTGGCGGCCGCATAATTTGCTTGCCCTATGTTTCCGATCACGCCAACTACAGAGGAAATATTAATAATACGTCCATAGCGTGCTTTCATCATGGCACGAAGGACTGCACGGCTTAAACGAAAGGCCGATTTGAGATTGGTTTCCAGAATATCGTCCCATTCCTCATCTTTCATACGCACCAGGAGATTATCACGGGTTATACCCGCATTGTTAACCAGAATCTCAATTTCACCATATTTCTCGCGAATGCTCGCAATGACATTGTTTATCTGGTCAACATCATTCACATTAAGAGCAATACCCATACCCTGGATGTTTGCTTTGCTGAGGTACTGATCAATCGATTCTGCGCCATGTTGTGTAGTCGCCGTTCCAATCACAATCGCACCATGTTGTCCCAGCTTCTGAGCAATCGCCTGCCCGATACCACGGCTGGCACCCGTTACTAATGCTATTTTGTTTTCCAAACCATGCCTCCATGAAGTGAATCACAGCTTCACCTGCGTTGATATCACATTTCATTAATGTATTCATATACTTACTCTGAAATTGTACGCGCCTGCTGGATTGCATCGCTACCCGTAAACGACAAGTGTTGCAAATTGCGATCAATTCGCTTATTGAGTCCGGTTAAAATATTTCCCGGTCCGCATTCGGCAATATGTGTAATACCCTCTGCCGCAAAAGTGCGTATTGTATCAACCCAGCGTACGGGACTGAATAACTGTCTGGTCAGAATATCCTTAATCGAATCTATGTCATTATGCACCTGGACATCAACATTATGCACTACCGGAATATCCGGCAATTGTAGTGTTGTTTGTGCAAGCTGCTGTCGCATTTTCTTGGCGGCCAGTTTCATCAGTTGGCAATGTGACGGGATGCTCACAGGCAACATCACAGCACGTTTTGCACCTTTCTCCTTAGCCAGTTCGATACCTTTCAACACTGCATTTTTATGTCCGGCGATAACAACCTGGCCGGGTGAATTAAAATTAGCCGGTTCCAGAGACTCCTGATCGTTCAATGCATTGATCTCCTTGCATATTGTCGTTATAACTGCATCATCCAATCCAAGGATGGCCGCCATGCCGCCTGTGCCTTCAGGTACTGCCTGCTGCATAATCTGCGCACGAAAACGCACCAGCTTAAGCGCATCTGCGAAACTGAGCGAACCTGATGCCACCAGCGCGGTGTACTCACCCAGACTATGGCCCGCCAGACACGCAGGTTTATCCCCTCCCAGACTTTCCCAGGCCCGATACACAGCCACCCCGCCCATAAGCATCAATGGTTGCGTATTGATTGTAAGGTTTAGATCGTCAACTGGTCCGTCACTCACCATTGACCAGAAATCTTGTCCAAGAATATCGGATGCTTCAGCAAACGTTTCGCGCACAACAGGCAAGTCATTATAGCCCGCCATCATACCAACTGATTGCGAGCCCTGGCCCGGAAAAACAAACGCAAACTTCATAAATTACCAGCGGAGTAACACCGCCCCCCAAGTGAAACCGCCGCCAACACCTTCCAGCAGTACGAGTTGATCTTCCTGGATACGTCCGTCCCGAACCGCAAGGTCCAACGCCAGCGGAATTGATGCCGCCGAAGTGTTGCCATGTTTATCAACAGTAACAACAACTTTTTCCAAAGGTATTCCCAATTTTTGGGCGGTTGAGCGGATAATACGAATATTCGCCTGATGCGGAATCAGCCAGTCGATGTCCGCGGGTTTCAGCTGGCTTTCAGTTACCGCCTCATGCGCGACCTCTTCCAGAACCTTAACTGCAAACTTGAAAACTGTCCCGCCTTCCATACTGATAAACGGGTTACCCTGGACAATTCCTCCGCCAATACTGCCCGGCACCGAAAGAACGTCTCTGTAACTGCCGTTGGCATGCAAATGACTCGACAAAATGCCGGGCGCATCGCTTTGAGAGAGTACGACGGCACCTGCACCATCACCAAATAAAACACAGGTAGTGCGATCATTCCAATCTATTATTTTGGAATAAATTTCACTGCCGACAACCAGTGCATTTCTGCATTTCCCGGAGCTGACAAACATATCTGCGGTGGCCAATGCGTAAACAAAACCACTGCAGACCGCCTGTACATCAAATGCGGGACAGTTCTTAACACCCAGTTTGTCTTGCAAAATACAGGCAGTGCTTGGAAACACCATATCCGGTGTTGTCGTGGCAACAATAATCAGATCGATATCTTTACTGCTAACATCGGCCGCTTTCATTGCATTTTGGCTGGCATGAAAAGCCAGGTCGCTTGCTACCTGGTCTGTATGCGCAATATGACGCTGGGTTATTCCAGTACGTGTCCGTATCCAATCATCACTTGTTTCCACCATTTTTTCCAAGTCTTGATTGGTAAGCACTTTTTCCGGCAAGTAGCTGCCTGTTCCGGTAATTCGTGAGTACATTATTATTTAACAGTTATTTTAGAAATCATTCGTAACTACTTGGAAAGTTCGGATACTCGCTCACTGATACGACGCAACATACCGCCACGCACCTCGTCTGCCGCACGTTTAATGGCTGATTTAAACGC
>DOOY01000282.1 GCA_003514765.1 Nitrosomonas sp.
TAATTTGGATTGACTCATCTCAAAGTCGATAATCATTTCTTCTGCAGCGCCGCATTCAGAAATTTCCATATCCTGCCGGCTCAAATTACGGGCAATATTTCATCGTATTGAAAAAAGCAGATAATTGCACATCAGATTAAAGATAGTCGCCCGCGCTCTTCTGGCTGGGAAAGATGAGCTTACGCGAAGCAACGAAACTTTATCCCGGATTTTATTAGAAGAAATCCGGGCTTTAAGCAACCGGCGGATCTCAACAAAAAACCCCGCAACAAAGCTGCGGGGTTTTTTTATACTGCCATTTCAATTTAACGACAGGCAATTAAAAATCAAAATACACCAACTGTCGTTTATAAATCGCCGGCAGCATCTTTTTAGAAATTAAAAGTCCATTCCTGTGTCCAGTCATCATCAGCATCTTTGAATGCGCCAACATAATCGACGGTATCAAAGAAAGCATCGTTAACTGGGGCACCGCCCAAGATTAGAGGAGAACCGGCTGCCGGCAGAAAGCCATTTAGCAGTGGGTCTTCCTGACTGTTGCCTGACTGAGACGTAAACCAGTCTGCAACGGCAAAGGTTGCGCCATTTCCATCCAGAAAATTGTTGCCGCAACGCACGAAGGAGTTGACCATGATCAATTCTCCGGTCAGATTACCCGGTGCACCCGCATTCAGGAAGGTAGCCTCACCATCGATAGAAACGCAGTCGGGAAAACCTGTAATAACGGAATTCCATATATTCGCACCGGTGCCACGGCGCAGAAGAATACCTTGTGTGGCAACAGGCGCGCCGATCATGGTCATATTTGACAACATCGGTTTCGCGCGCGGTGCGATATCGTTATTGACTTCATTATTATCCGCTTCTATACCCCGATCACCGTCATCAGCAGCCTGTTTGATCAGAACGAATTGCGCTTTTCCTGTCCATCCGCTACCCCAGTCCAGACTGTCATCACCGATATTGGATAATACCAGATGTTTCAAACCTACTGTACCGCCAAACATTTCAACGCCATCGTCGAGTCCTTCATGCACATGAACAAAATCAATGACGGTGCCCGAACCGACACCATTAAGCGTCAAACCATTCAATTCTTCATTGGGACGCACCGCAAAACCGGCAAAAAGAATTTGTGTATATTTAATAAGACCGCTGTTGTCTTCAGGATTATTGCCGCCGAATATCTCTGAAGTAACCGCCTCGAAAGGGACTTCACAAGGGCTGACGCCTTCATTACAGCCATTGACAGGCGCATTTCCAGACAACACTAAACCGCCCCATTCGCCCGCTGCCTGCTGCGACGGACCGCTCATGACGATCGGATGATCCGGCGTGCCTTCCGCCATTATTTTTGAACCACGTCTGATCCAAAGGAAATCAGCACCCTGCTGCCCGAATATCTGTGTACCCGGATTAATCGTCAATGTGGCGCTATTGACATTATCGCCGCCGATAAATACACCGCCAGATACAATCCACTGCGTGTTTTTCGTCAATGTAATATCCTGGTTGTATTCACCGCTTAGCACGCAGGATCCATCAACAGGGCCTGGTGCGGCAAAACTCGGGCAGCCCTGGAAACTGTTGCTGACCAGCTGCGCAACCGAAAAGCGGTTGGTGCCTGGAATCAATTGTAATTTAGCATAAAACTCATCAGCACCCACGCCGATGGATGGCACATGCAACGCTGTCGTTGCCAAATCAAATACTACACGTTCCTGCCCTTTGACTGCCGGTATTGGATTGGCTGAAACAAGTTTCAGCGCATCGCCATCGATTTGCAATTGCGCGTTGAAAAATGTAGAAGAAGCGCCATTCAATACTTCCACGACAGGCATATCAACAATGCCTGTTGCGGCATCAAAAGTGGCTGCAGCATGACTGTTCGATGCAAACATGCCGAACATTAATGCTGATATGATTGATAACCCTGCTTGTTTGTTCTTTAACCTTACCATTTTTATCTCCGATTTAAGTATTTCGTGAACCTTTTGGTCAGGCCAATTTACCAACATAATATGACAGGAATGTTACATCATGATGAATGATTCCATCTTTATCACATACCTTAACAGGCTGTTAAATTTTGAGATTATGACGTTATGCCCATCACGCTGAATCACACTATTGTTCCTGCACATGACAAAGAAAAAACCGCACGTTTTTATGCACATATATTTGGTTTCGAATACATCGGCGCATTCGCGTCTTTTATTGTGGTGCGGGTTAATGAAACGCTGTGTCTCGACTTTGCCGATAGAGACAAGTTTGAATCGCATCACTATGCTTTCAAGGTTTCAGAAGCGGAATTTGATGTCATTTTTGATCGCATCCAGGCTGAGAAAATAAAATACGGCAGCGGCCCCTACGATCCCGAAGACATGAAAATCAACCATAACTATGGCGACAGAGGTGTATATTTCCGAGATGCAAACGGTCATCTGCTCGAGATGCTGACAGCTGATTTTATAAAATTGAAGATAGCGAGTAGCTGTGCAAAAGTGATGAAACCCGGTTTTGAATAAGCTAAAAAATTACGTTAATAGACTTAATGCATTAATTTTCTGCGTACCCTATAATTGGGTCAGAATTTTAACTCGAATTTAATAACAGCAAGAAACCCAAAAATCATTGAAGTGATTACCTGATTCCACCTCTATCATTTTCCGGTGAATTTTTTTTATATTCTGACAAGCACTTTCTTGCTCGTTTCATTTGCCCTGGCGCAAGAACCCGAGTTAGCCGATTCAACAAAATCCGTAATCCTCAGCCCCATCAACATCACCGCCACGCGGAGCGAGCGGCAGTCAAAAGAAATTCCGAACGCAATCACAACCATCGACCGTTATCCGCAGCAAGATTACCAGCCCGGCGTCACACTCGACGAATTCGCGCGCAGCACCCCCGGTGTTTTTTTTCAGAATCAGGCCAACTTTTCACAGGATTTACGTATTTCCATCCGCGGTTTTGGCGCACGGTCGGCATTTGGCGTGCGCGGAATTCAGATGCATGTCGATGGTATTCCGCAAACACTGCCGGACGGGCAGACACAGCTTGACTCGATTGATCCATCGCTGATCGAGCAGATGGAAATCGTGCGCGGTCCATTGGCTTCACTGTACGGTAATGCTTCCGGCGGCATGATCGGCATAACGACACGGGCAGCGCCGGACGAACGGTTTGTACTGGCGCCGCGGCAGGTATTTGGTCAATATGGTTTATTCAAGTCCGAATTGTTCGCCGGCGGGCGGCATGAACGCTTTGATTACACGGTGTTTGGTTCTCACCTGCAGCAAAACGGTTGGCGCGACCATAGCAATGTGCAGAATTACTTTTCGCAGGCCAAGCTGAATTTCAAAGTCGGCGATGACGCTGATTTGATGCTGTTGTTTCGCAAATTTTATTCACCGGAAGCAAAAGACCCCGGCGGATTGACGCTGGATCAAGTACGCGCCAATCCAAAGCAAGCGGCATCCAGGAACGCACAGTTTAACGCCGGAGAAGAAGTCAATCAGGAACAAATGGGTATCCGTTTTCGCAAAAGGCCCGCGTCAGGACAGGAGATTTCCTTCACCGCACATATGCTGCACCGCGATTTTCAGAACCGCCTGCCGTTTTTCGACGGCGGCCAGGTGCAGTTTGACCGTTTAGTGGGGGGCGTCTCGCTGCAATACAGACGCGACCATACATTGTTCAACCGCCCCAACCGTTTAGTTGTCGGCGTGGACTACGGCATCCAGAACGATGACCGCCAGCGTTTTAATAACGACGCCGGTAAACGCGGCGCACTAACATTAAACCAGATAGAGCGCGTGCAGAATGTGGGGCCTTTTTTTCGTAACGAATGGCGCATGCTCGACAAACTGGATCTTGTACTCGGCGGCCGCTGGGACTGGTTGCATTACCAGGTCAATGACACTTTCAAGGATGACGGCAACCAGTCCGGCGACAAAACATTATCCCAGGGCAGCGGCACCGCAGGGCTGGTGTATCACCTGAACGAACAGCACCAGCTATACACAAACGTAGCATCCGTGTTTGAAACCCCAACCACAACCGAACTCGTCAACAATCCGTCCGGCAAAGGTGGATTCAACCCCAACCTGAATCCACAGACATCGCTGAGCCAGGAACTTGGAGTACGCGGAATCGCGCGAGGATTTCAATATGAAACAGCGTTGTTTTACATTCATTCCTGGAATGAAATTCTGCCGTTTGAGCTGCCTTCGTCGCCGGGGCGCGCTTTCTTCCGCAATACCGGAGAATCCAGCCGTCTCGGCGTGGAAACCCGGCTGGCATCACCTGAATGGAAAGGATTGCGTGGCGAAATCAGTTACACCTATTCCGATTTTGAGTTTGAGAAATTTATCGTCGACGCTGACAACCTGAAAGGTAATGCCTTTCCCGGTATACCGGCGCACCGCTGGGAAGGTTTGCTGCGCTATGCCCATCACTATGGCTTTTTTGGCCAGATACATGTGCAACGCGTGGGATCTTTTTTCGTCAACGATACCAACAGTGCCGCCAATCAGGCATATAACCTCGGACAGTTGCTAGTCGGTTGGGGCAGGCGTTACCGCTGGCTGGAAGGTTCGATATTTGTCGGCATCAATAATCTGTTCGATGAACGCTATAATGCCAACACACGCATCAACGCAGCATTTGGCCGTTACTTTGAACCCGGCGCACCGATCAATGCTTTCGGTGGATTGCGGATTCGTATTACCCCTTTCTGAGCAAGAATCAACAGTATTAAGTATTGAGACAGCGTGCCAAGAATGATACATTGAGTTTCACAAAATTGGTTCACTTCTTTCTCAAGATAATGTCCGAGAAAGAGAACATGACTGACTATAATCGATCTAACAGGTACACCATCAGCAAGTAAGGAGAAAATATGTTTCAGCAATTTTCGTTAATTATACGTTTCCAACCCTATGCGTTGTTTGTTTTGTTAATATGCGGGGTTTTTCTGGCGTCTACAGCACACGCTCAACGCATCACAACGCAGGTTGATGTCAAGATTTTCGCGCGCGGTCTGCAACACCCCTGGGGGATGGCTTTCCTGCCGGACGGCAAAATCCTGGTGACCGAACGTGTCGGGCGGTTACGCATTGTCACGCCGGATGGCCGTATTTCCGAGCCGGTTAAAAACGTGCCCGCCGTTTACAGTGAAAAACAGG
>DOOY01000218.1 GCA_003514765.1 Nitrosomonas sp.
CCTTCTTCCACATACCAACCTGCGTCGGATGAACCCCAAACTCCTGGCCAATTTCGTTAACCGTCTTGATGCCACGGACCGCTTCAAGTGCCACCTTGGCCTTGAACTCGCCACTAAAATTCTTGCGCTTCGTTTCGCTCATAACCTGCTCCTCAGTTGCAGCAGGTTACCACCTTAATTTATTGTCTGAAAATCGGGGGCCACTATAGACGCCGCGTGGATTAAACGTCGATTCGACGAAGATAGAGGATTTTTTTCAATCTACCACACGGGAGGAGAAGTTGAGCGGTAAGTCATTTAATTTATCGGATAAACCGCAGGAATTTGATAATACCAAGCACTATGGCAAGGCAGCCTTTGCGCGCGACGTGGTCGCGAAGAATGCTTCCACTCTCGATTTTTCCGGGTTTGACGAGATCCTTGACCGACTGGTTGCCGTGATTGCCGACTACGCTTCGAAGCATCCGACAGCAAGTGTGCCTGGCATGCGTTTTAACGAGAGAGAAAAATTGGAATGAAACGGAAAAGAACTAAAATACCTTAATATATTCTTCTTTTTTATTTTATCTTTTTATACATGCCTTATATTCGCGGTCACATTTAAACCCTATTGGACAATCTGTGTCGAATGAGCATTGGCCATCAAGGTCTAGATTTGGACCGACACTATTCGATTCCGGCGAATTATACTGTTTGATGCCATATTCATCGACATTTTTCATACAAACTCCACTACTTTTAAACGGAGCTTTCACACACTTAAAACCAATTCCGCAGATATAATCAGACTCACAGCCTTTTTTCAAATAAATAGATGGCGCAGTGTTGCCAATTGTCGGAGAGGTATAGGATGAATACCCGTTTAAATTATATGTTCTTGATGAATGTTGGTTGTATTTTAATGACACACCTAAAGCAACACCTATGATCGACGCATAAATAAGGTTATTAATAAACTCATTTTTATTGACTTCGTTTATTTGAGACTGATGTGTTCCTACTAAATCTGCAGAAGGAACTGATTCCCCCAAAGAAACAAGGTTTTGAGGAGCAGTTTTATCGCCATATTTTGTTGCTTGTTGGAACCAGTATATTGCCTCCTCTTTTCTATTAACCATTAAAAGTGCTACACCCAAATTATTCATTGATGCAGGATTGCCTTCTTTCGCCAATTCAGCAAAAAAATATGATGCCTTCTCAAAATTTTTATCATTAAGATATTTCATTCCTAAGTCAAAAGAAGGAGGCTCAGCCATAGCTCTTCTCATTGACGCAGTACACCCTGACAAAATAAATGAAAATATCAGTATATTTACAAGTATATGTTTTATCCAATATTGTGAATTCAAAGTGTGCACCGATTCAATTTAGTCAGATGTCTTTCCCAATTCATTTTCAAATGTATCCCAATATTTCTTTAATCCTTTTCTTAGTGCCTCTGGCGGAGGATTATGACCGTATATCATGCCGTAAGCATTGCCAGTGAATTCCAAAGAGAACGAAATCGCTACTAATGACTTTCCTTCAATGACAATCTGATTTGCAGTGTGGTCTGACACTAAAAAATCAGCGATAATATTAAAATCTTTATCAGATAATGTGAAAAAATTTGAAGTGAATTTCCCGACATGCTTTGCGGCTATTGCTTGCATCATTGTCTCTTCCACTTTTTTAATAGATGCATATTCTTCTTTAGTGAATGGGGTCGGTATTTGAGCGACCATATTTATGCGGTCAGTATAATAGCTTGTTTTGAATCCAAGTTTGACGGCAGCTGCATTAGCGGCCTTGAGAACTTCGCTCTTTGTAGCAGAGTATATTCTGGCGCCATCCGTGTTTAGAATCTTTTGATTTGCATCTCCCCAAAAATAATCTATTTCATTCATTGCCGATTGCATTTGGGCCATGGATGTACACCCTGTTAGAAACATTACCACCAGAATTATTATTTTTTTTGCAGAAATAACTAAATTTTTCATACGTTCATCTCCCCTTTATCTTTGCCTTCTCTCTAAGGCTATCTTCTTTTATTTTGCACTTATAACTTGGGGTATCGTAAGGATTCCTGCGTAAATGAGTAACATCTCTGATTTCGTTACATCAGGAATGTCACTCCGTAGCCAATCGGCTCCAAATCCCGTTCCCGAAGCTCGTACGTGCCGAAACGATTGGCGTGATGCGTCCGACATGGACTAAACACAGCGACCAATTCTGGTGTCAACTTCATCCCGTCAGCTTCCAATTCCTTGAATGCCTGCGTCATCGTATGACAGTTATGAAAATCATCAGATTGGCAATTAGATGATTGTACTTAATTATCTTCAACTGATCCTTATTTTGCATAGCAATGGCTATGATCATACTCAAAAAGGGGTTCTGTCGCATTAGGAGCTGAGTCTGGAATCGAATGTGAATTCACGAACAATTTCAATTTCGGTTGCTTTCATCGCAGGATGATTTGGATTGATAAGTATGTTTCTGGCTTCTTGGATCACCGCAGAGGGCACAATTAGACCAAGATATTTTCCTTTGCGTAAGAATGAATCACCATAAGCTGCTGCTGTTGGTGATCCGGGAAGGGCATTCCAATCATCTGGGAAAGCATTGATTGGTGGAGTTTCATAGAGATTATTCTCATCAGGTAAAGTGATTCTGACGACCACTAGGTTCAATGGAAGAATCGATCCTGTATGTACTAGCTTTTCCAGTGCTGCAATTTCCAGCGAGAGGCCCGCATAAATTGCAGGTATACCAGCACTATTCCAGCGTTGCCCTTTGATGCTGGCTCCGTATCCGGTACGGTCGAGAGCAAATTCTTTCCTGGAAATCCTCCAGGAAAACACTAAGCGACACCGCCATAAGCAATGGAAGCCAAAACTTTCCTGACCTCATCGGCGCCAATATCCGTGTCAAGCAATGATAGAGGGGATTCGCCTAAAGCCAGATTAGATTCAAGCATCCAACGTCTTGCCAGATCTGACGAATCAAAGACCTTTTCTGCATCAGCTTCGATAAGTGCAATCCGTGCCAATCTCTCGGACTCCAAAGGACCAAGCTTTCCACCCGATTTAATCTTTCGGGTAATAGTTGCATCAGAGATACCCATTAATTTTGAAAGCTTTGCTTGAGATATATTGTAATAGCGACCCGCTCCAACTAAATGGGCTACTTTTACTCCACCTCGTACCATTTCAATTCTCTTTGCCGGAGACATCTTCTGGATCATTGTTCCCCATTCCTGGAAAGAATGTTCGGTCGGTTCTTTCTTTTGTTTAGTTTGCTTTAAGTCAGTGTCCATTACTTAATACCATCAAATGAATAAAATATCATAGTCATTTGATTATACTCTTGATAAGGATTTCAGCAAGTGAGCCCTATGGTAATTAATAACTTACCTTAAACGTCGGACTATCTTCTGGCCTCATTTTTCGGTGATCATAAATCCGAGTCGTTGAAATATTGGCATGTCCTAACCATTCCTGCACCTTGGCAATATCTGCATCGTGTTCTAGTGCATTAGTGGCTGCGGTTGCACGTAGAGAATGAACGCCAATCCTAAATCCAAGGCTCTCCGAATAAAATCTCACTATTTTGTAGATGGCATCAGCAGTAAGACCGGCAGTTTCGTTAATACTACGATTATTAGAAAGTGACTTAAATAATGAGCCTGATTCATCAAGCCCATGACCAGATTCTTCCAGGTAATCATGTATCAATCCACTTACCACAGGATGGATAGGTAAGTATCGGTCTTTACCCCCTTTCCCTGATACCTTCATATGCATCACACCCCGGCGCTCTTGCCGCACATCTTTTATCTTAAGTTTGCAAAGCTCACCCCGGCGCAACGCGTGGTAAAGTAAGACAGCCAAGATTGCCCGATCTCGCTTTGCCTTGAGTGTTGTATCTTTTGGTGACTCCAGAAGTGCTCTGGCCTGATGATCTCCCAAAGCAGGAGATTTACCTTCATAGCTTTCTACAGGTGGGCGTTTTGTACCTTTGACCGGGTTATGGGTAACAGCGTTCTTGTCACACAGATACTCGAATAAAGATGAAATAGAAGCTAATTTGTTCCGAATGGTTGACCCGGAGAGATCACGTTTCTTCAGCTCATTTCGAAATGCAATGATATGCGCACGAGTCACTACCCTGAATTCCTCTGGGTTACAAATGCCAGTAAATTGCATGAAATCACGTAATGCATTTTTGTAAGTGCGTTTTGTATTTTCATTGTCCAGATTTGCATACCATTCCAACTCAACTGGAATTTCTGACAATTGTTGAAATTCTGCCAGATCAAGAATTCGAGTTGCGGAATCCAAGTTGATTGGAAGACTTTTATTTGAGAAGTTAGATTTATCCATTTTAATATTCTACTATTGATAAAATACCTTATCAATAGTTAAGAATAGAATCTTACCATTCTAGTCACTCAATATTGTCTGTAAATAATTACTGATTATGAAGCGACTAATCACATACTTATAAGTATCGTTATATAATCTTACTTTTAAGATTACTAAATAGTATGAGAAATATCATGACTCATAGAGTGACTATTACGCTAGACGAAGAAACCTTTGCTTTTTTAAACGATGTCGCAAGTAGCAATCGTAGTGCCTACGTTAATCAGCTCTTAAAGCAGGAACGTAGAAATTCCCTTCAGGCAGCGTTACGTAAAGCGAATCAGGAAGAAGCAGAAGATACAAACTATCAAGAAGAATTACAGGTCTGGGAAAGTACGCTGAAAGATGGGTTATCTGATGTCTGAATTGAAGCAACTGGATATTTATTGGATCGACCTTGAACCGTCAAAGGATGCGGAAACAAGAAAACTAAGGCCATGTGTAATTATTCAAAGTGACCTGGTTAACGTTCAATCCAGAACATTGATAGTTGCCCCTTTACTCCCTCAGCATAAACCCTGGCCGTTTGCAGTGAATCTGGAGCCCACTGAAAAAAATGGTCTGGATAAGGATCGTCATATCAACCTCAAGCAACTACGCGCGGTTGATATCTCACGCATCGGAAAGAAACAAGGCAGGATTGAAAGTCAATATAGGGCTCTTATCAAAGCAGCTTTAATTATCGTCTTTGATCTGTAAGCTGGTAGTCGTCTTTTTTCAGATAACCTTATTTGCCAGGCAGATGGATCAAGCGATTTATCCGGAACAAATTAGTAATTATAGTATTGAATATAAATAAGTTATTTTATACTGGTCTCATAACGCAATATATGGCTAATTAATGGCATGTAAATGCCCGCCATACTTTCCTATAGACCATCTAAAAATAATCCGATACAGCGCGATTCAGAGGCTGGTTTTTATGAATTATGAATTTTATTTCACTTGATTAAATGATTTATAGGGTGAAACTGTGCCAAATATGTGTATTTGCGCTTAATGAGACAGAGCCAAGAACGTACCTACAGAACATTGGATGAAACTGAAGGGGGGTATTACCGTAATCATCCTGAAGAGATTGATGGCTATCTTTCTATTGCTTTCGAAGAATACGCAAAGGATAGTTGTACTGCGGCTTTGCTCTCTCAATTACGTATGATTGCTCGCGTCAAAGATATCTCAGCATCGGCACAGAAAACAGAAATTACACGTAATTGCATTCAAAAAGCTCTATCAGAAAAAGAAAACCCCAAGTTTGAAAATGTTAATGCAATTATGAATGCTATGGGATACAATCTTACACCGCAAAAATTAGATATTCATGCGAAGTAGTGTTCAGGTTTAGAAAGCCGCAAACCCTTTACTATAATCCGTTTACTATTTAACATAATACATATTATAGGAAATGAAAGGTATTGTTATAACTATCTGTTTTTAGTTACTATTATTGTTTATGCTAAATATGGTGTTTAATGTCACAAAAGAACCTAACATGAAGAATACTAAGATCCATTATAAATGTCTGCCGTGATCCATGCTTTCGTGCAAAATTCGCATAATAAAAATTATTTGACCGATAATACGAAAAAAAATGACATGTCGCCCTGATTTACGGCCTTTGATAACTTTTGGAACGCCATAACGAGATTTTCCAGTATCTGGATCATTGGCTATGTTTACTATTGTTTTATAGAGCTCTTCTGTGTACTTAGTGGACTGTTCTTCACCCCATTTTGTGAAAGTATAAGCTGCAATAGCTCCTAAGTCGTCTCGCGCAGGATCGGTGATAATAAGTTCGTAATTATTGGGTGATGACATCTGTGTTTACAACTATCTCACTGTTTTTTGCTTTTGATATTCCATCCTGTATTACTTGATCGAATAATGCACGGGTAAATGGTTGCGTCTGACCTTCTTGTATCGCTCTCTCCCCAGCCTCTAAAGCAGCAAGCAAGCGGTTTTGTTCACTTTCCCTTTGTTTGCGTACAGTATCGCGTATAGCCTCGGACAAGCTACTATAATAGCCATTCTCAACTTTGTTACGAAGGTAGGCTTCATCTATTTCAGCAAAAGATACTTTCATCATGGTAATTTCTCCAAGTTATATACCCTGATCGTACCCCATAACGGGTAATTTGAGCACTATTTTTTGAGAAAAATTAGTAAAATTTCAGGTTCTGTCGCATTAAGAATGCTGACCTCATAGTCTTGTAGACTATTATGATTGAGATAAATGGTTAGATTACATGCTTGATGTGAAAGGAATGCGGTTTCCGCTTGAGATAATTCTGGTTTGTGTCCGCTGGTGCGCAGCGTACCCGTTAAGTTGCCGACACCTGGAAGAAATGATAGATTCTGTGCATGAGGAGATACAATGCATAAACTGTCGGACTACATTAAGATGGCAGCGGAGACATATCTAGAAGAAACGGGAAACGTTGAATTGAATGCTCACTGGATAGCTGAATTTTTTCAAGACTGCGGTGTGCAGGATGCTTACCCGCATCAGGACTTGGTTGATTTTGCAAAAATGGTGCAGAAAAAGTTGACGAAAAACGATGAGCAAGCCGCCAAAAAGATACGTTTTCATTTGGACAAAATCTTTCGTTCGATAAAATGACCACGCTAGTTCTACTCTGTCATATCACTCCATGACTACTTTAGACGCCTCTGTCGCATTAAGTAGTTTTCATCTTAGCGCTGCAGGCTCTTATCATCCTAAAAAATCAATTGAGAACAGCGTTATAATTGGAAGCGATTGAATCGCATTGAATAATTGCTGTTTTTTACTTCTTCGTCTATTTGGTAAACCAAATCAGTGACGAGTAACAATCAAATCGCCAAGCCACACGCATAGGGCTGTTGGTATCGATCGCCTTCGCGGCATTGACGCTGCAGCCTTGCAGTCTATGGTTCTGTCGCATTAACGAAAGAAAGCTGATATCTGGTTGATTTTATC
>DOOY01000190.1:0-5090 GCA_003514765.1 Nitrosomonas sp.
TGGTGGCCAAGGGCGGAATCGAACCACCGACACAAGGATTTTCAGTCCTCTGCTCTACCAACTGAGCTACTTGGCCATTTTAGATACTGAAGACAATTTAATGGCGCGCCCGGCAGGATTCGAACCCACGACCCCTTGGTTCGTAGCCAAGTACTCTATCCAACTGAGCTACGGGCGCTTGGTACAATCTGTTATGTTCAGACTGCAATCTCACAGTCGGTGGATTATAGCAGATTGAAGCTGGTAGCGGGCTGCGAACTTTTATTTATTTTTTGATTCGACGCCATTAAACAAATCGAACCACTCCAGTCATCGCGAAACAAGGGCACTGACCTGATCGTTGTTTTGCTACTGATGGATTGTCTTGATTTTTATTTTCGGGGGCGATGATGGTTTATTTGGCCTTTCTTGTCAAGGGATAATTCCGAAGTCGGCTTCGAAAACGTTTTTCAACAGTCTGTTAGTCATCAATGACTGTGCAAAAAATCACAGACGACAGATAGATAGATTGAGAAGATCAATTTATCAGCACCTTTTAAGTCTGTCTGTTGGAGTGATGGGTCATGAGTGAACAAAATAAACCCGATAGCGCATCAATTCAGTTACCCGGTGTCGCAATTGTTGCATTGATACTGGGCGTTTTTGTTTTACAGGACACTGCGTTTGAATCATCGCGTCCGGCGAGGTCAGATGCTGAGCACAGCAGCAGCGAGGATGTGCGTTCCCGGTTGTGGCAGGATCCTTTTGAAGCAGTGACCTTGCATCGTAAAAAGTTTCATCAATTTTCAAATGAGCATCGTCACACAATAGTTGTCAGCAAAGACAGCGGCACTTATGCATATCAACTAGATCAATCGATACAACGTATTTGTCATTCAAACAATCCCAATATCAGCGCACATTCGATAGAAGAATTGCGTTGTCAAATACAAAGAGATATCGCACTCAATGACGACGAAAGAGACGGTGATTTCCATGTTCTGGCGGTGATGGTGCCCGGTGGCCCTTACGCCGAAAATAAGGAATGGCGCTTGCGCAGCCGCTATGCTTTAGTATCCGGATTGGCGGCAACCGGCTATAAACCGGAAGATCCCGAACACATTGGTTTTATGGATTTTTCTCAGGCATGTCAAAAAGCATTCAAGAACGGTAAGAAAAGCGATATTAAATTTTGTGACTGGCCGCCCTTTATCCCTTATGAATGGTTCAAACCGGAAATATGGTCTGAATCAAGAGAATCAAATCCGAATGCGCGCAGAAAAAGAATACTGGTACTCTGGCTCGATAATGGCGCTATTGCACAAAATAAGAATCCGCTCAATATGCTGGATCGTCTAAAAGACGGAATTACACCGGGTGAGGAAGATGGAAAACTGGGCAAAGAAAGATTTATTAAACCCAGCTTTAATATCATCGGGCCGCATAGTTCAACTACATTAGCAGCAATGTACAAAGAAATATACAGTAGATATGCCCCGAATTGTAATGAAAAAGTTGATACTAAAAATTGCGAAAAACCTGATTATCCAAATCTTTCAGACAGCCTTATTTTTTCGGCATCCGCAACGATTGACCGGGACGATATTATAGAAAGAATCAAAGAACAGATTAAACCGGAAGGCTTTGAAAAAAATCATCTGCAATGGCTTGACGAAAGAATTGTCAGACCGGTCAGTACCCATAAAAAACTTGCCGGAACACTCGCTTGCGAACTGGCACTTCGGGGCGTTAAATTTGTTAATCCTGTAAAGGCTAACAAAAAAATTGTTAATAAAGAATGTCCATTATTAAAACATGCATTGAATGCAGGAGCAACGAAGAAAAAAGATCATATTGTACTGATTGGTGAATGGGATACGGTTTATTCTCGTCATTTAACTGAATCAATAAAAGAAAAAATCAAAGAATACAGTGGCCAGCAAGTAAGCATTGATGAATGGGTGCACAGTTTCAATTATCTACGTGGCATTGATGGTATTAATGCAGAACAAGTTACCAGCGCTCAAAAGGATAATAAAGAAAAATCTGACATGCACGGGTTATCCAGAGAACAAACCGGGGAGCAACTGCGCCGTCCGACGGGCTCCAACCAGTTTGATTATCTAAGGCGTCTGGTCTCACATCTGGACGTGCTGCATAAGAGCAAAGTAACAGAAGGCGGGATAAAAGCCATCGGTATCCTGGGTAACGATCCCTATGACAAGCTGTTGATTCTGCAGGCGCTGCATAAAAGATTCCCACAAGTGCTTTTTTTTACCACAGACCTGGATGCACGATTTTTACATCCATCCGAACTTAAGTGGACGCGCAACTTGATCGTTGCTTCGTCCTATGGTTTTGAACTGCATGAAAAAATTCAAGGTGGTGTTATGCCCTTTCGTGACAGCTATCAAACTGCGCTTTATCTGGCTACCAAGCTTGCGATTAATTGCCAGCTAAGAAAAAGTCCGGATCGATCGGATGACGCGACTGCTAGTGCTCACTGTGAAGACGCTGATGATTTAAGTTTACAAAATATTTTTGATCACGTTGTGCAAGAAACTTATCCTCGGCTTTTTGAAATCGGCAATTATGCTGCAATTGACTTGAGTCATGCGCCGAAAAAAGAAGACGAGAAAAAAGATGGAGAGAAAGAAGATATTAACATTCATCCTGTGACAATGGATCTTTCGAAAGATGGCAAAACCGACACCATGTGGCTTATTGCCGCTTTCGTGCTGATAATGCTGCTTCTGTGTTTACTCGTTCCTGTCACCGCCAGACCGGTTATTGTTGTAATATCGGCGGCGACAGCTTGCATCATGTTGTTATATGCTTTTTTCCAATCGCAGGATAATTATGCTTTGCAGACTTTTTCATTTACCAACGGTATCAGCACCTGGCCGGCCAATGCTATTCGCTTTTTTGCGCTCATCATTGCAATTGTGTTATTGGTTTCAATAAAACGCCAGCTCATTCAAAGCAGCCAAAAGATTAGGGAGCAATTTATTCCTTTTTCACTGCAAGATAACGATGAGCAGTTCGCCGAAAGACCGGATAATGGAAACAGACTGTCGTTATTTCTTGTTGAGATGTGGGGAAGGGAAGATAAGAAGGGTGATAATGAAACTCCTGTGCATTTTATCGATCTCTGGAATCGTTATCGCAAGGCACTTAGGTGTAGCGTGTCGCGAGTGGTGACTATGCTGGTTCTTTATCTCGGCTGTATTGTTTTATTAATTCAAACTGATTATTTTGAAATGCCCGGCATACCGGCTCGAGGACAAGGCAATTATGACGCAACTAGGGTCATTTTGATGGCTGTGGTTTTATTATATTTGACGCTGATTTTTACTATTGCAGATATTGCGCACTTGAGCAGTCACTTTATTATGTTACTGAAAACGAAAGCAGTGATCTGGCCGCAAGAGATTTTGAATGTTTATATTAAAAAATATGGCGCATCGGAAAACAATAATCTGGCTAAGAATAAGTTGTTGATGGATATGGTGAACCGGCTGGCTGGCGACGTTAATTCTTTTATTTACTATCCATTTGTTATTTTGTTTCTGTTGATCTTGTCACGCAGTCACTATTTTGATAACTGGCACTATACGCCACTGCTTTTTATGCTCATCAGTTTTACAGCGATTATTGCTTTGTGTAGCGCCATCAAGTTGCGAAAAGCGGCAATTGATACCCGAAACCATTTTCTGGAAAAACTGGATATTTGTTATTGGGAGTCAATAAAGCATGAAGCGGAACAAAAAAACGAGCAAACACAGGCCGGCATCAAACTGTTGACTGAAGAAATCAAAAATCTTAACACCGGGCCATACCAGCCAATCGGCCGGCACCCTATAGTTTTGTCTTTGCTCATGCCGCTGGGCAGCGTGGGTGGGCTTTATCTCATAGAATATTTTTTGGCTGCTGGATGATGTCAGTTGAACTGTGTTCGATGGGGAAAATTATAGCGTGAGTAAGTTAGTGTTAGGACTCTTGATGCTGTTCCTCAGGATTTAGTTCATATTCGCTGGAGAAACGATAACCTGTCCCCCTGACGGTTTGCACCAGGTCCTCTTTTCCAATTTTTTCCAATACCTTGCGTAAACGGCGGATATGGACATCGACAGTTCGATCTTCGATGAAAACATGATCGCCCCAGATGCGATCCAATAACTGTGTGCGGGTATAGACCCGTTCTTTGTGCGCCATGAGGAAATGGAGCAGGCGAAATTCAGTGGGGCCGAGTTTGACTTCTGATGGTTCGGCAGGTGCATCGTCAAGATATGCAAATACACGGTGTTTGGTGGGATCGATTTTGAGCCCCCCGGCTTCAATAATTTCATCCGATATTTCAGGTACGCGCCGGCGCAGCACTGCTTTGATGCGGGCAATCAGTTCGCGCGGTGAGAACGGCTTGGTAATATAGTCGTCCGCTCCTGCTTCCAGGCCGGAAATTTTGTCATCCAGCTCAACCTTGGCCGTTAACATGATGATCGGGATGGTTTGTGTACGTGTATTGCGCCGCAGTTGGCGGGCGAATTCAATGCCGCTTGAGTTAGGCAGCATCCAGTCGAGCAGCACCAGATCCGGCAAGACATTGTTGACCATGACAGCCGCCTGTTCGGCATTTGCAGCACAGATAGGCGCCAGGCCGGATTTCTTTAAATTGTAGGAAATTAGTTCCTGTATTGCCGGTTCATCCTCTACGACCAGTACGGTTACAGACATGAGAGAAGCTCCATCGAATTTTTATAACTTACCAAAGTATTACGGGGACTTAAAAAACACAAATTCAAGTGATTATTAACTTAACTATCGCTCAACTTTATGAGAATGCTATAAAAATTAAGTTACAATTTTGTGACAATGGATGAAAATTTGTAATAATTGATGTTAATACCCCATTATTTCCTGTAAGAATCGTGTGAAATATTTGTACGATGCTGTGGGGATATTAAGGCAGCACAATAGAAAAATAACCGCCACCATTGAGGCCGTCGTCTGTTATTTTTGCGCCTTTTTCATTTTGCATTGGTTGATCATAAATTTTATCCAAACCGGAAAAGCTGGCCATACTGCTAAAGCATGAGTGCTTGCATTCCATA
>DOOY01000190.1:5214-7356 GCA_003514765.1 Nitrosomonas sp.
TGGCATATTCGTCTGCTTTTTCGGCTACATTGCAGGCGCCGTTTTTGAGTGCAATAGCTGTACTTCCGTTGCCTGACAGGCGGTTTGGGTGATTTCTGAATCGTCTGCCCCAGTTCAATATGGCCTGACTGCGTTCTAATTCTCCCTGTTTTTTCAGTTTTTTTCTTAACATCCCCTGGTGAATGCGCTGCCATTCGTCCATTGGCCATCTATCGCGCCAAAATTAGCTATATGTAAATTCATTTGGTTGTCATGAAAATGAAACATTTGCTGAGTAGCATGCAGGCATGTCGATCAAGCTGACAATATGTTGTGCATCTGTACAGCATATCCGAATGTTGGATTGCTTTGTAAGCTACTGAAAAAAATAAATTATATGCTGAAATATTTGTGGATAAACCCTTTACTTTTATTTGTGTTTTGCGTGTCGTTATGGCTCGCACCGATGGCTGTGGCGAAAGCCACCACTAATCTTGAAAACCTGGCGAAATCTCTGGCGAAGATACGAGGTGAGGTTGAAACGCTGCAGACCGAGCTCGATCTTGAAAAAGAAAAGCACGCGAGCAGGATTACTTCTTTATCGTCCCAGTTGGCAGATTTGAGCGTAGAAGAAAGAAGGCAAAAAACGGCCATCGAAAAACTCGAGCATACGCTTGCAAAATTATCGGAAGCATCCTTGCAGGCAGAACAGTCCGGTGAGCAGTTAAAACCTGTTTTGCTCAAGGTGCTGGCCAGCTATAAACAATACGTGCTGAACGGGTTTCCGTTCAAAATAGATGATCGTATTCAAGCCATTGAAAATATTGAAGATAATGTTGAAAATCAACTGGTTGATCCGAATAAGGCAGTCAATCAGGCATGGGCATTAATTGAAGATGAAATTCGCCTGAGTAAAGAAAATGGTCTGTATCAGCAAACTATCTCTCTGGACGGGGAGAAAGTGCTGGCAGATGTGGCAAAACTGGGAACGGTATTTCTTTTTTTTCAGACCCGGGACAACAGGGCGGGGATGGCCAGACAATCGGAAGCGGATGGATGGAAATTTGAAACGACCAGTGCAACGGGCGACATCGAGCGTATTGCAAAGCTGTTTGATGCATTAAAAAAACAAATCCGGCAGGGCTATTTTGAATTACCGAATCCACTGAGAAAATGAAAAAGAAATTTTTGTTGTTTTTAACGCTGGCGTTTTCATCTGTCATAGTTTTTGCTTCAATTTCAGCCTATGCCGAGAAATCTGCAAATGCAGAGACGGTGTCGCCGGCAACCGGACCGACGCCCGCAGCCAAACCCGCGGCAGCTGCAAATTCGCAACAGCAGTCACCTGCACAGGAAAAAATAAACCTGGAAACCGCTTATAAGCGCGAGTATGCATTTCTTGAGGCACAGAAAAGAGAACTGACCGAACGTTTGAAAAAATATCAGTCGAGTATACAAAGTGAAGAGCGCGGTCTCGGCAATAAAATCAGCGTGCTCGAACGCGGCTCCATTGAACGCTCCGCTAAAATTGATCAGCTGAACACATTACTGGCTGAAGCGGAACGGGATGAAGCAGCGGTATTTGAACGCAGTGACGCGTTGGAGATCACGTACGCACAGGCGGAAGCGACACTGAAAAATCACGAAATAACAGTACCTGCGTCCTTAATGGAGACGCGCGGTAATGATCCGACTAAAGTGGGTTATATCTTTAATCAAGCATTATCACTGATTCGCGGACTCGGAACAATCCAGACTAAACAAGGCGCTTTTTTTCTCGAAAATGGTAAACAGACTCAAGGTGAAATCATTCGTTTGGGTAATATCGCTGCCTATGGCGTCAGTTCAGAAGGCAGCGGCAGCTTGGTTCCGGCAGGTGGCGGTGATTTTAAAATCTGGAGAGAACCTAGCGCGGAGAGCGCGATTGCGCTGAGTAAAAACCAGCAACCAGAATTGCTGCAGTTGTTTCTCTTTGAGTCGCGCACTCAGGCCATTGACGAAATG
Organism: Nitrosomonas sp.; assembly: GCA_003514765.1. Taxonomy (GTDB): domain Bacteria; phylum Pseudomonadota; class Gammaproteobacteria; order Burkholderiales; family Nitrosomonadaceae; genus Nitrosomonas. The sequence goes on from DOOY01000190.1 coordinate 7,198, forward strand.
GCTGAAAAAACCATCATGGAAGTTATTCATTCGGGCGGTATTATCGGCTGGGTGATTGTCGGACTCGGTGGATTTGTATTGCTATTGGTATGCATTCGAATTTATTTGCTGCGGGTCAACAGTTCAAATACACACGTCCTTTCTGATCAGGTGATACAA
>DOOY01000188.1 GCA_003514765.1 Nitrosomonas sp.
ATGGCTGAACGACAAACCAGTTGAAGTGATAATCGAGGAAAAAAAACAATTAAAAGTGTCAGCACAGCCTGGTATTCTCAGTGTTTTGGTTGCGAATCTAGTACGCAATGCATTTCGTTATACCGAGCGGGGTTCTATTACAATATCACTTACAGCTAATCAGCTAATAGTGACGGACACAGGAAGAGGGATTGACGACGCCACACAGGCTCAAATATTTAAAGGCTATGTTAAGCACAGTTCTGTAAACGCGAATAGAATCGGGCTGGGGTTAGCAATCGTGCAGCGCATTTGTGAGCGTTATGGATGGACCGTATCTTTTCAAAGCACACAGGGTAAAGGCTCCCAATTCATGGTATCTTTTTCTTCGGGAAACTAATAGATGGATAATTGCTGGTTTCGATCAAGGAAGACTAAGCTCAAACCTAATGGCGGCACCTTTCCTTAAAAAAGGACAACTGTCAGATGAGATTTGAGCTAGTCATTTTTACTGCACTGCTCGGGTGTGATCGCTTTGAAAAACAGCAAGCAAATTATGCTGTTGTACTAACACAAACCCATACATTCAATTCGGCATCAGTGCAAGATCGCTGATTGTCAGACCGTTTTCCTCTGAATTGATCCTCACTTCCAGCGTCGGCAGACCTGTATCTGTTTGATTTTTTGTCAAAGTAAGATCGTGAGTAGTTAGCCCGAACTCCATTGACTCGCCCATTTCGCCAGAACCAGAAAGACTCAATGAATCAACACGTTGCTTCCCCGCCAGAGTCAAATCATATATTGTGTCGTCAATACTCATTATTTTTTCCATTATCCTTACTCCTATCTATTCTTTATAAAAATTACTTGTTCAGTAAACCACAAATTAAGAATCCTCAAAATGCATATTAAACTGGCATTTCGGATTCAATTTCTCCAATGCCACTGAATTAAGTATTTTTAATTTGCAATGACCACTATATCACAATGGAAAATGAAAAGTATAGAAAAAGTTTAGATTTAATCTGACACTCTGCTATTGAGTCACCGCAGGTTTTCCTGAAACTCAATTTCTTGGTGAATAACGTAGTGAAAAAGCAAACAAGATATACGCAGGAGATTCTGACACGAGATGTTCAACTACACCATGAAAGAAAATATATACGCCACGCTGAAAGAATTGATAGCGACAAGCTGGATCGTACAGTTGAAGTTGAGATTCTGTACAAATGGGTATCACAGATCGGAAATTGATCAATACATTCGAGATCGGGTCATGATAGCCGACAGAATAAAACAACGCCCTTCCGCGAAAACACAGAAAAATTAACAGACTATATATATACAAAATACGGACCAGGCTATGTCATGGCCCTTAGCGTACTATCAATAATGTGAAATTTGTCACGTTGAAGGCAGGTTGGTTGATTCAACAATAACCGATTAGGAAACGATAGGAAATATTCCACAGGAGAATTGGAAATAAAATTTTATCGTCAGTGGAAGGGGTTTACTGGATACAACTTGACCTGAACAAAAAAGTCTCCGGGAAAACTATGTCGGTTCTAACGCAGTTTGGTAGCGCAAATTAATTGGATTGAAAGAAATTTAGTTGTACTAGTGTCATTACCAAGGGAAACTGGCGGACTAATTACCAGGGGACTTTGTCGTAGCACCCTACCTGTAATAGCTCAGACCTGATCCGAGCTAGTACACTGTAGCTGAAACTTGGTCAATGAATTGTCACTGCTTAATCTTTTTTTCCAATGCTGACAACCGTTTCTTGTAACACTCCAGGTTATGGCGTAACCAAATTGATCTGACACCGCTAGCTGATACTGCTATTCCCTGAAGCTTTAATGCATTGGCAACTTTGTGCTGCCCATAGGTCGGATATTCATACGCCATATCCACTACCGCCTGTTCAACGTGCGGTTTTACTCGATTTTTCTCAATCGGCTTCTTACGGCTGATCTCTAAGAGCGCGGCTTCACCCCCCATGTCATGCAGCTTCTTGAATCGATAATAACTGTCACGACTATAGCCCATAACTTCACAAGCTTTCTGAACATTGTTGAACTGCTTGACGAGTTTCAACAGACCCAATTTCGGTTTGATAATTTTTGCTTCTAGCTCTTGATTCATTCCTGGCACTCCTTATGTTCTTTATTGTAATCGCAACGTGTCAGACTAAATCTGTACTTCTACAGTCATAATTCATTCTTAGCCTCTTTATATGTTATGTACCACTGATTGTTACTCTTCTTATTCTGATTATGACTCTGGCCGCCACTAATACGGGTAACGCTCACTTTTGAACATGGTCTGGCTGTTCAGCTCGACACTAATAAAAGCAACACGAGGGAGGAGATTCACTATACGATATCCCCCCTGCTCCAGGTTGCAATTAACCAAACCAGTTTCTGAGAGTTTTTCGCCATTCATCAATCCGATCATTGATACTCTGAGTCATCGTCGGATCTTTTCCTCTTAACTCGGCCTGCAATTGATTGAAATCCTGCGAAAGCCTGTTGATACCACCTTTTTCTACTTCAGAGAGCTTCGTATCGCTGATACTGCCAAGACGCGCTTGAATATTTCTAAAGGTCGAGCGCGTTTTATCATACTGCTTATTATTTAAGAATGCCTTGGCAAGTGCCAGGTTTTCAGAAATTGCTGCTACTGGCTCATCTATTGTTGTTTCATTGATGACAGATCCATCAAAAGCTGCTGCAAGCACTTCCTCTGCAATGTTGTATTCCTTTTTATCAATATCTGCTGCTGCCGCGTCAAGCGCCGATTTTATTTTATCCAAGTCCATCGAAAGACTTACATGAACCACGCCGGCACTGGTTTCTTTAAATGGAAGCCTTTTTAATTGATTAAAAATCGGTTCATAATCGCTAATCAGCAACACATCGTCTATCACTGGGACGTAGTGATTAATAACTTCCTGGTTTCTTACATAGGTTACCTTTCCATAAGTGAATTTAGAATTTATCGTATGCGATGGATAATCTGCTTCTAATTGGGCGTTAAGAAGCCGCGCTTTTTCAATATGATGCATTGCCTGACGCGGAAGTCTGATTCTCAATGCAAATTTGGCAAGATTAGTGTGCGCCATCATTTTGTGCGCGCGCGACTGCGTGTCTTCACGCTTCTGTTCTATTAGTGTATTCTCTTTTAATGCAGCGCCATTTGACGAATCCGAAGCAAAATTCAGGTTCGGTTGCAACAATATAGCAGTTAGCATTAACCCACTCATTAATATATTTCTGCTCATGTCATTTCTCCTAACTGTTAAAAGGCCTCACGTGGTGACAACAACATTTCACCGAACGTGACAGAAATTCTAAAAAAACACATGCAAACACCACGCAAAAATAATGTTAAAGTTTTGTTAAAAAATTAATGAGTTTTACAAGTTGTTGTAGAAAATGCTGAGCTATTTTCACTTCACCAGGGCAAAACTCTATTTAAATAATTCCATGTTTGTTTAAT
>DOOY01000189.1 GCA_003514765.1 Nitrosomonas sp.
CTTGGTAATCACACTAGTACAGGTAATTAGTCCGCCAGTTTCCCTTGGCCTTGGTAGTGACACTAAATTTCTTTCAATCCAATTAATTTGCGCTACCAAACTGCGTTAGAACCGGCATAGTTTTCCCGGAGACTTTTTTGTTCAGGTCAAGTTGTATCCAGTAAACCCCTTCCACTGACGATATTTTATCTAAAATTCTCCTGGGAATATTTCCTATCGTTTCCAATAACCGGTTATTGTTGAATCAACCTGCCTTCAACGTAACAAATTTCACATTATTGATAGTACGCCAAGGGCCATGACATAGCCTGATCCGTATTTTGTATATATAGTCCGTTAATTTTTCTGTGTTTTCGCGGAAGGGCGTTGTTTTATTCGTGCCGGCTATCATGACTCGGTCTCGAATGTATTGATTATTTCTGATCTGTGATACCCATTTTGTACAGAATCTCAACTGTACGATCCAGCTTGGTCGCTATCAATTCTTTCAGCATGGCGTATATATTCTTTCATAGTGTAGTTGGATATTTCGTTCCAGAATTCCTGAGTATATCTTGTTTGCTTTTTCCAACGCTACCTACCAAAAAATTGAGTTTCCAGGAAAACCCGTGGTGACTCAATGGCAGAGTGTCAGATTAAATATAAACTTTTTCTATACTTTTTATTTGCCATTGTGATATAGTGGTTATTGCAAATTAAAAATACTTAATTCAGTGGCATTGAAGAAATTGAATCCGAAATGCCAGTTTAATATGCATTTTGAGGATTCTTAATTTGTGGTTTACTGAGCAAGTAATTTTTATAAAGAATTGATAGGAGTAAGGGTAATGGAAAAAATAGTGAATTTTGACGACACAATATATGATTTGACTTTGGCGGGACAGCAACGTGTTGATTCGTTGAGTCTTTCTGGCTCTGGCGAAATGGATGAGTCAATGGAGTTCGGGCTAACTACTCACGATCTTACTTTGACAAAAAATCAAACAGATACAGATCTGCCGACGCTGGAAGTGAGGATCGATTCAGAGGAAAACGGTCTGACAATCAGCGATCTTGCACTGATGCCGAATTGAATGTATGGGTTTGTTTCAAAGCGGTCACACCCGAGCAGACAGTAAAAATGACGAGCTCAAATCTTATCTGACAGTTGTCCTTTTTTAAGGCAAGGTGTCGCTATTAGATTAGGTTTGAGCTTAGTCTTCCTTGATCGAAACCAACAATTATCCACCTATTAGCATCTTTCTCCAGAAGAAAAGGTTACCATGAATTGGGAGCCTTTACCCTGTGTGCTTTGAAAAGATACAGTCCATCCATAACGTTCGCAAATGCGCTGCACGATTGCCAAGCCCAGCCCGATTCTATTCGCGTTTACAGAGCTGTGCTTAACATAGCCTTTAAATATTTGAGCCTGTGTGGCGTCATCAATTCCTCTTCCTGTGTCCGTCACTATTAGCTGATTAGCTGTAAGTGATATTGTAATAGAACCCCGCTCGGTATAACGAAATGCATTGCGTACCAGATTCGCAACCAAAACACTGAGAATACCAGGCTGTGCTGATACTTTTAATTGTTCTTTTTCCTCGATGACCACTTTAACTGGTTTGTCGTTCAGCCATATGCGTTGTTGATCAATTACCTTTTGAACTATTGGTTTCATATCGCAAACAGCATCAATATATTTTACCGAATTGTTACTGATTTGAGCTAATACTAGAAAGGTCTCAATCAATTCAATCATTTCGTCGACGGCACGTTGAATACGCTGAATACGTGTGTGATCTTTCGGAGTTAAGTCTGTTCTTGTGGACAAAATCTGTGTCGCTAAAGCGATGCTGGTCACTTGAGTTCGTAGTTCATGACTTACGTTGCTGGCAAATTCTTTTTCCCTGATCAACAGATTCTGCAATTGTTCTTGATAATGTTGTAATTCATTTGCTAGATAACCAATTTCATCGTTATCGAATTCAGATAGGTTTAGCGACTTATCCGGATCGTTCCTGGACGCTGTGACCTGATTGGCGAGTTGTTTGATAGGACGCATAATTTGATGGGACGTACCCCAAGCGATAAAAAGTGCGATTATCAGTATGACAGTCGAGCACAGCCCTACCAGGTGGATATAATCTCGCTCGAGGTTGCGGATGTTCGTGTCATCAAATTTTACTACGTAACGCATATTGTCAATATGTTTGACCAGCACACGGTAATCTCGGCCATCGTATGTCAGGTCGTGCGTACCTTGAGAAAGATTTCTGGTATGCGGGAGCCTGTTTGATAAATCTTCGAGTGGTATAGCATATATGCTCGTAGTGCGCGAACGGTAAAACAATTGAGGTATTTGATCGGTTTCAATTTGTTGCAGGAAATGTGTAAGTTCATCAGCTAGTATGTCATCGAGCATGTGTGCTTGGGTTGATTTAAATACAGCAATAAGGCTCAATCCAGTGACCGAGGTTAGTAAGATTCCGTACAACAGAAATGCATAAGTGATGCGCCGGGCAATGCGATTAGTCGTCTTCTGCATTCTTATTTGTCAATATATAACCGAATCCGCGCACGGTGTGTAAAAGCTGTTGATCAAATGGTTTGTCTATAAGTTGGCGTAAGTTTGAAAGATGCGTTCGCAATGCATCGCTATCGGGTGGATCATCCTGCCATACTGCGTATTCAAGTTCTTCGCGTTTGAGGACGCGATGTGGGTTTTGCATCAGAAACTGAATCAATCGGAATTGCACTGGATTGAGCGTGATCTGTTTTCCCGCGCGGATTACTTCGTGCGCATCAGTGTCCAAAGTGAGATCGCCTACGCGCAATTTTGTTGTCGGCAAACGGGTGATGCGTTCAGACAACACTTTAACGCGTGCGGCCAGTTCTTTTAATGCAAATGGTTTTACCAGGTAGTCGTCTGCACCGGATTTAAAGCCTTCCAGTTTTTGCTCGAGTGAATTGCGGGCGGTCAGCATAAGAATCGGTACCGTCCGCTGTG
>DOOY01000339.1 GCA_003514765.1 Nitrosomonas sp.
CGACGCCAAATCTCACACCTAACTTGCCATATTTTCCGGTTAGGCCAAAAAAGAGTAATGATTACACGCCTGCTTGACAGTCGTCATGAATGTCCGCTGCCGTATGATCAGTTGTCCAACCAAACAGAATGAATATGTTTTATACGACCCAGTTTGCCCGCCTGCTTTTGCTGATGGCGGTATTGTTGCCAATGCCGAGTTTTGCATCAGGGGCGAACCCATTTCGCAATGCACCTATCGATTTGCCTGAACCGATGATATTCGATCTGGCCTTGCCGCTGGGGTCTGCCCGCAATGATTACGAGTTCAACACATTGGTTCAATATGATTTTGAAGGCAATGCTGTCAAGATGAACCCGGAGTTTGAATATGCTTTTGCGCATGGTTATAGCATTGAGCTTGAATTGCCGATGGAAAATACCGCAGTCGAAGCTTACAAATTTGCCTTACAAGGCACTTTTGACTTTCTGCATTCCAGAAAATTTATCCATGGCTGGCAATATTACGGTGAATATATCAAGCATAGCAAAGAATTTGAAAACAACCTGTTTTATGTGTTTGGTTATGAATTTAATGAAAAGTGGAGCACGTTGAATATGCTGGGCCTGCGCCTGACCGATTTGAGCGCACATGGACACACCGAAAAACTTGTCAACAGCAATCTGTTTTATTCTTTCTCCAGCAATTTAATTGCCGGTGTAGAGATCAACTGGGAATCCCGGCCTAATCGTCCGGATACCACACTGGTCATGCCGCAGATGCATGTCAAGTTGACCAAGCAGGCTAAAATACAATTCGGCTTTGGCATGAAACGAATGGGCGACGAACATTTTCCACATGCAGCGATGCGGGTTATTTACAGACATTAATCTCAGGATCTATTTTCGCTCAAACCGATAAAATGCCAGTTTTCCCATTAAATTAGGCAGCAATTCGATTTGGCGGTCTTTGTTCATGACGCGGCGCTCCAGGATTTTTGCGTTGCATTGATGGCACAACGCTTCAAAATCGCCGAGGGTGCACAGATGAATGTTGGGAGTGTCGTACCAATGGTAAGGCAGCGATTCAGAAACCGGCATATGGCCGCGGATGACCTGTACCCGGTTTTTCCAGTAGCCGAAATTAGGAAATGATACAATGCCTTCCCGGCCCACGCGCAACATTTCCCGGATAATCTCAGCGGTATGTTTCATGGCCTGCAAGGTTTGCGACAGAATGACATAATCAAACGAATCTGACGCAAAACTGGATAGCCCGGATTCCAGATCATTCTGGATGACGTTGATACCGTTTCTTAAGCAGCCCAGGACGTTATCATCGTCGATTTCAACGCCATAGCCGAACACATGGCGTTCCTGTTGCAGATACTTAAGCAGTGCGCCGTCGCCACAGCCCAGATCCAGTATTTTAGCGCCGGGCTTGATCCATTTGGCAATCGCTGCGAAATCAGGCCGCGGAGCAGGTGTTATAGGTGTAATGGTATCCATGGTGACAATCTGTTAAACCTCAATATTATTCATATACGCTTGCACCAGTTGATGATAATAGGCGTCATTCATCAAAAATGAATCATGGCCATGCGCGGATGTGATTTCGCCATAACTGACATTGATATTATTTTTCAGCAGTGCTTTGACAATATCCCGCGAGCGTTCCGGCGAGAAGCGCCAGTCAGTGGTAAATGACAGCACCAGAAAACTGGCTTTGACTGCTTTAAATGCTGCGTTCAAGTCGCCATCATAGGCATTGGCCGGATCAAAATAATCCAGTGCCTTGGTCATCAGCAAGTAGCTGTTGGCATCGAACAGGTCGGTAAATTTATCTCCCTGGTAACGCAGGTACGATTCAATTTCGAATTCAACATCGTAACCAAACGAAAACTTGCCGTCTCTCAAATCGCGCCCGAATTTTGTCGCCATCGAGTGATCCGAAAGATAGGTGATATGCCCGAGCATGCGGGCCAGCCGCAAGCCGCGCCGGGGCAGCGTGTTATACGAGTAGTAGTCGCCACCGTAAAAATCCTGGTCGGTCAGAATGGCCTGGCGGGCCACATCGTTAAAAGCGATATTCTGCGCGGTCAATTTTGCGGCCGCTGCGATAACCAGTGCATGGCGCACTTTACCGGGATAATCAAGCGTCCATTGCAAGGCCTGCATGCCGCCCAGACTGCCGCCGATAACGGCCGCGAACTGTTGAATACCAAGATGCTCGGCAAGTTGCGCCTGTGTTTCGACCCAGTCTTCAACGGTGATGATAGGAAAATTCGCGCCGTAATGCTTGCCTGTTCTGGCGTCGATACTTGCCGGTCCGGTAGAGCCATGACAACCGCCCAGATTATTGACGCCAATGACAAAAAACTTATTAGTATCAATGGGTTTTCCTGGTCCGACCATGTTGTCCCACCATCCGGTGCTTTTCGGTTTGTCTGCATAAACGCCGGCGACATGATGGTTTCCGGAGAGTGCATGGCAGATCAGAAGCGCGTTTGAACGATCGGCATTGAGCGTGCCATAGGTCTCGTAAACCAGATTGTAGCTGGTTAATATCGAGCCGCTTTTCAGTTTGAGTGTTTTGTCGATATGTACATATTGCGGTATTACGATACCTACTGAATTTGAATCTTGCATCTAGTCTTAAAAATACTCCAAAAACGCCAAAGAAAATGGTTGATAAAAAACGCTCATTATATCGACAAAATAGGCAACAACTAAACGGTATGTATTTTCCTGGTACTCCAGCAACTTAGAAATGACGGGTACAGCGTTTACAGGCTGTTCCGTTATTTCTAAGTTGCTGGAGTACTAGCCATTTAGCTTGGCCAACAGATGACGTATTTTTTCCTGATTATCGGCTCTGATAATTTTGTGTGCTAACGGAATAATATCAGGTAAATTACTTTTGAGGATTTGATCCTTGACTGCCAATATTTGCGCTGGGTACATGGAGAACTGTTGCAAGCCTATTCCCAGTAATAAACGGGTAAATTGAGTGTCGCCAGCCATCTCGCCGCAGATCGAAACAGGTTTCTTCGCACGGTTGGATATTTGAATGACGCGCGATACCAGCCATAATATCGCCGGATGAAAAGGATCATAGAGATGCGCGACGGCATCATCCACCCGATCCACTGCCAGTGTATATTGGATCAGATCATTCGTGCCTATTGATAAAAAATCCAGCTTTTGCAGAAAAACTTCTATACTGAGCGCGGCAGCCGGAATTTCGATCATGCCACCTACCTGGATTCGTTCATCAAAATCGAGTTGATCTTTCTGCAGGGTATGTTTGGCATATTCGATCAGGTGCAGCGTTTGGTCAACTTCTGCAACATTGGACAGCATGGGTATTAAAATTTTAATCTGCCCATATTTCGATGCGCGCAAAATTGCGCGTAACTGGATGTGAAACATTTGTGGTTCGGATAAACTCAGACGGATAGCACGCAGCCCCAGCGCCGGATTTGCCGCAGTCTGTGTCATATGTTTTAATTTTTTGTCCCCGCCAAGGTCAAAAGTGCGAATGGTCACGGGTTTGCCGCGCATTCTGGTTGCAACCGCACGGTAAGCTTCAAACTGCTCGTCTTCATCAGGCAGGTCGTCACGATTCAAAAACAGAAATTCGCTACGAAACAAACCGATGCCAGTTGCACCATGTTCTTTGACTTGCTCCAAATCGCCCGGTAGCTCAATATTGGCGAATAAATCGATGGGCGTGCCATCAAGAGTTACCGCGCTGATACTTTTAAGCCGCTTGAGCTTTTGTTTTTCCAGTTCGAGCTGGCTTTGCCGCAAACGGTATTCGTCTAAAACATAGTTATCCGGATTAACAATAATGACGCCCTGGCCGCCATCGACAATCAAACTATCACCTTCGAGAATCAGTTGATGCGCATGATGCAGTGCAACTACAGAAGGAATGTTCAGGCTGCGCGCCACAATTGCGGTGTGTGACGTCAGGCTGCCCATATCCGTTAAAAACGCGACAAACTGATGCGGCTTGTATTGCATGATATCCGCAGGGCTTAGGTCGTATGCAACCAGAATATGGTCGCCTAAATGTTTGGGAGCTGGCGGTTGATATCCGGGATGACCGAGCAATGCTTTGAGAACGCGGTCTACGACTTGTTCGACGTCTGTTTTGCGCTCGCGTAAATAGGCGTCATCAATTGCCTCAAATTCCGCCAGCAATGCCTCCTTCTGCTGGGCAAGCGCCCATTCTGCGTTACAGTGCGTTTGTGCAATGATGTTGCGTGTCGCATCTGTGAGTGTTGGATCATCCAGGATCATATGATGCAATTCAAGAAACGCGCTGAACTCAGCCAATGCCGGCCCGTTTGTTAATGAAGATTGTAATGCTTCAAATTCCATACCTACGGTTGAAAAAGCCTGGTCCAGCCGTTTGATTTCCTTGTCTACCTGACTTTTAGGGATCAGATAATGCATGACTTCCAAAGCGGCAGGTGCAGTCAAATGCGCATGCCCGATTGCGATGCCTGCGGAGACGCCGATGCCGTGTAGAATAAAGCTCATTCACCTTCTCCGAAATAGTCTTCAATTAACATGACCAGTGCATTGATTGCTTCGGTTTCTTGCTCGCCTGTAGTTTCAATTTGTATCCTGGTACCTTTACTTGCAGCCAAAGTCATCACGCCCATGATGCTTTTAGCATTCACACGCCGATTATTACCGGTTATCCAGACTTCGCATTTATATTGACTGGCCAGTTTTGTCAGTTTTGCCGAAGCACGTGCATGCAGTCCCAGTTTATTGATGATTTCGACTTCTTTAGCTTGCATGCCGAGCCCCTGCAGGAATTTCGATCACACCGTTTTTCCCGCCGCTCAAGGCTTTTTCCACCACCGCAGACAAAGTTTCATTGCGGTAGGTTAATGTTCTTATCAACATGGGCAGATTGACGCCGGCTACACAGGCAATCCGGCCAGACTGAATCAGTCTGCTGGCGATATTGCAAGGTGTTGCGCCAAGAATATCACAAAGAATCAGAACGCCATCGCCCGTATTTAGTTGCTGTGCCAACGCGCGCATTTCGTCAAGAATGCTGTTCGGGTCATTTTCAATGAATACACCCAGATGGATCAAATATTCAGGTGTTTCTCCCATAACATGACTGGCGCACCGAATCAAATGATCTCCGAGGTTCTCATGGGTCACAACAAGTATCCCGATCATAAATATTTTTTCCTGCTTTTATTGTAAAGAGATTGCTGGATTTTATCATTGCTCGTAGTAAGCGCTCCAACAACTTCAAATTTTCACTCCCTGTTTTTACTGATAACAGCCACGCTTTACATGCGAATCCGCCATATGAAATTGCGCATTAGGATTATATGGTTACATGGAAGCATGAATGCGCCGATGATTATGGGCAGTTGTTGTGATTCTTGATGCTGGTACAGATAAGTTATTGTTGAAAATATTCGGATTATTGTTTAATTCTACTTTGTCAGATTATTCCAGAGCCACTTTCCGTCGGGCGGAAGACTGTTTAGCATTGAGTCTCCTCTGATGCCGCTTATGAATAATTTCAGCCAGTTCCTCGGCTGTAAGCTGCCTTCGAGGCAGCATGTGCGCTAATGCTGTCACCAGATCATTGATGGATAGCATCGGCCATCGGCGGCGTCCCAGTGTCTTTTGCCTGACCAGAAAGAGTGTTGCCAGCATGACCAGCGCCATGTGATGATGCCATGCGTCCCATCGGCGCACTTGATATTCGGCCATGCCGCATTCACTTTTTGCTTCATGAAAGTTGTGTTCGATGAAGAATCGCTGCGCTTGTACTTGCGCCAGTTTCTGCAACGGTGTTTCAAATGGCGCGTTGGATAACCAGTAATGCGATATTTCGCTTGCGCCGACTTCCCGTCTGACCAGAGAAGTGGATCCGTATAG
>DOOY01000060.1 GCA_003514765.1 Nitrosomonas sp.
ATCATGGGTATCCCCATCCCTAATGCCTGGTTGGGTGGACTGAAAAATATCGATCTGGTGGAAGAATTCGGTGCCGACCCCGGATTCTGGAAATCTTTCTCGGAAGGCGTCGAAAACATTCGAGTGACAGCGGGTCAGATTACAGTCAGGCTCAAAGAATAACAGGCTTACTTTCAACCATTCAAAATCTGCAAACCAGGCTATGTTTTTTTATTCAGCATATCCTTGAGATGAGCGAAAGGATTGTGAGTCGCGGCTGATTCGGTATGACTGGTATCCGTTCGGCCCATAAAATCCCTGAGTTTGGCATGTTCATTTTCGTGACAATAGGTGCACAGTAATTCCCAGTTGCTGCCATCAGGCGGATTATCATCGTGATTGTGATTCTTGTGATGTACTTCGAGCAGTTGCAGGTTTTTATGATCAAAGGTGCGCGCGCAACGGCCGCATACCCACGGAAATAATTTCAGTGCCCGTTCCCGATAGCCTTTGGCACGTTGTTCTGCATTTTTCCGTGCTTCCAGAATCACGCGATCCAGTTTGCCGGTTTCTTTCGCCATTTCACATTCCCCTTTAAAAATGCCTGATATATGGCAGTATAGCGAATTTTCGACAACAGTTATTAAATCCCGTTAACCCGCAAGCATTGTTTAGTTTTGTAGACATACCCAATCTGGAGTTTATGAATGGAACACCTTAACCAAGCCTGGATCATGTTAAAACTGGGCGGAATCATCATTCTGCCATTATCTTTGCTGGGCGTCATCGCGCTGGCAATAATGCTCGAAAAAGCATTTGTTTACTGGCGCTTCGCCCGTCTGTCGAATGATCTTCTGAATCTTATCGAAAACTATGGGTTCAAGTGGGAAGATCTGGAAAAAATTCTATCCGGACTGGATCAGCGCCATTATTACAAACGTTTCTTTGAAGTGGTGATCGCCAACCGGCATCAGCCGTCATGGTGGACCGAATCGCGCGCGGCGGATGAAGCGCAGTTAATTGAAAGTTCGCTGGCGCGCCGGCTCTGGGCGCTGGAAACAATCGTTACAGCCGCGCCACTACTCGGTCTGGTGGGTACCGTCATCGGTATGATGCGCGCCTTTCAGGTCATCGGCAGCGAAGGCATCGTCAATCCCACTGCAGTCACAGGCGGCGTTGCCGAAGCGTTGATTGCTACCGTAATCGGCCTGATTATCGCGCTGGTGGCGTTGTTCGGATTCAATTATTTTTCGCGGTTGCAATCGCAAACCATGGATGAAATGGAACGTCTCGGTACACGTCTGATTGATCATATTCGTCTGGATCAAAAGGAAGATACTCATGAAACTGCGTAAAACCAGGGCGCCCCGCAAAGGCTATATCCAGATTATTCCGATGATTGACGTCATGTTCTTTTTACTCGCAACGTTTATGCTGGCATCTTTATCCATGCAGAAGCTGGATTCGTTGCAGGTCAACCTGCCCGAAGGACAGGCCGAAAAACTCAGCGAGGAAAAGCCGGTAACCCTGACACTGACCAAGGACAGCGAGATTTTTATTAACAAAGAATCCGTCACGCTGGATACGCTGGCCGCCACCCTCAAGCCACTGCTTCAGGATGCCCGGCAAAAGCTGATCGTATCGGCCGATAACGAAGCACCGCAAGGTATTGTGGTACAGGCGATGCTGCGCGCGCGCAATGCCGGCGTGCAGCAATTTCTGATTGCGGTGCAGCATCAATAGTCCTGCCCGGGCAATTCACAGAATGACCGGCATGCGATCAAGGGAAATCCGTCTCTGGTGGCCGTTGCCGCTGGCGGTACTGCTTTGGTTGGTTATCATCTGGGCGTTCGGTTTTTTGATGGCGGAATCTGAAGAAGAAGCAAGTATTTCCATCCCCGATGCAATCGAAGCTGAATTTTTAGAACTTCCAGAACCAGGACAGCAACAGCAACCGGCGCCACCACCACCCAAAGGTGCCGAGAAGCAACCTCGGAATGAAACGCAACAGGCAAAAACACCACCGCCTCCGCGTACCCGTCCTCTTCCTCCACCACCGCCTGCCCAGCGGGATGCGGTTGAAACGGCAAAAATGCCACCACCCAAGGAGAAAAAAAGTACCGAGGCATCACAAAAAAAGGATATTTCCGAGCCAACCGATTTGTCGGAGTATATTAGTCAGAGAAGGTCACCAAGCCCGACGCCAAACCGGCCGGCCGGTATTTTTGACGGCGTTGAAAACACCCGCAATTTGGACGCAGAACCGCAACCCTCGGCGGAAGAAATCAGAATGGCGAAAGTCAAGCGCAACCTGCAAATGCCTGGCATCAGCGGTATTTTCCAGATTACTCAGATAGGACCGCGTTACGCCCAGTTTACTTTTCGCTCCTGGACAAGCAGCCTCAGTAATCCGCGACGGGAACTCATTGAAGTGGAAGCAGGCCCGGATGGCGATATTGAACGCGCAGTCATCCGCAGAATGATTCAGCTCATCCGTCAATATCATCAGGAAGACTTTAACTGGGAATCACAACGATTGAACCGCGTCATCGTTCTGTCTGCACGTCCCGGAGATACTGAAGGTCTCGAAAATTTCCTAATGCGTGAATTTTTCGGGGAACCGCTCCCGCTTTATATGCGCTAATAACCATCTTGGCAGACCGTTATAATTGCAAACTGTGTAACTAGCCTTATGATTTTAATGAATCTTTAACGAACCCATTACAAGCTTACATAAAATAAAAAGAATCGCCTCCAAAAGTTCTCAGCTATAAAATGACCTATACCATATAGTCTGTTATTAGTCCCAAGCCGAAGTTTAAAAAAGACATCGTGTTGCGTCGCCTTCAGCTTGGGATCAAAGATAAAATTACAACGTTCCTAATGAGCGCGCCAGGCAGTCACCTATACCGGAGGGTGTTAAATCCACCTCCCCGCAGTCACCGGCCGAACAACTTACGCTCTGCCATTTACCTTTTTTGACTTTTTTTCCTTTAGTCATCGCCTTTGTCCATTTAAGAAAAGAAATTCCTTCTATGGAAGCGGTATAAAATTCGTCATCACGGAAGATTGTATGATTACACCCGCGATCGATAAACACGCGGTAATTTTTAGGTAAAGCGTTGCTTATTCCCTCGTTGATGCTGTTCATATTAAAATTCCAGCCGAAAATAAAGTTTGGATCCTGCAAGCCTGCGCTCCAAATTGCTGGATTATCGACATTCTGCATAATGTCCAGAAAAAGTATCTGGACTATATCGAATGCTGTTGTATATTGAGCGAATCTGTCTTTGGGATAATGCGTGCCGACCAAGCTGTAGGCGCGGAGTAAAAAATTTGATGCTGTCACCCCATCGGGCAAAGAATTTAAAACCGGATGAAGATTATCGTCAATATCCCAGCTGGAATCAGCGCCAAAAAGTGCCTCGACAACGAAATCCTCCCCAATAACACCAGACCCTCCATCACCAATCAGAAACATTTCGCGTTTCTTTTTATTTTTGTTGTGTTTGTTTTTTTTGTCGGCTTCCTCAAATCTATCTAAAAATTCTTTTATCCAAGGGAAGTTAATGACAGCACCGTAGGAGCCTGCGCTGGCACCGGCAACCAGTATTTTTTTAGGGGAAGCATTTTCGTTCTCGTTCCAATATTGTCGCAGATAATCCATCGCATAGAGAAAATTATCAAATCCACGATGCTGAATTGTGAGAATATCGTCAGCGTTCTCGGGGTTTTGATATTCGATTTGCTTGGACCCTATGAAGACATCGCCGGTGCAATATGAAAGGAAAACCATAGTCCACTTTTTGTAGGGATTGTCTGGATTGCTAACATCCAGAATACCGCCTCTCAAATTTGGATCATTGGCGGTAATATCTGCATCAGGAACATAGGTTGGTAAAATATCTGCTTTAAGAGGACTCGAGCATGTATTGTAATCCCAGCATGCGCCGCCACCATTTAAAAAGATTATTAGTTTTTTACTTTTTCCTGGCTTTATATGGAATGAATAGGGCTGTCCGAATGCGCAACTTGGATTAATCTCTTTTTCCTCGTTGGCAATTGTTACGATATATTGATCCAAAGGTACGGTTATCTTTTCCCAGGTATTCCCCGCATAGGCAATATTTGCAAAAAAGACGAATGCTGCACAAGAATGCCAAAGACTGATTGATTTCATTATTCACCTCCTGGATTCGGTTTCGAAGTACAACTTTTTTAATATCGCTGACAGCCCGTTGAAAAACGTTTCCGAAGCAGACGGTGCAAGGTAAAGACAGGCAAAAGAGCGGTGCCCTGCATAATTAAATGCAATTTGAGCCTGTTTTTAGCGCCGCTGCAGCAACGCAGATTGCTTTTCGACAGCCCGAAGTGATGATCTGATTGTCACGGCAGCCCTTGAGACGATCAAATGAAAGGCGCACAAAATGAGAAGTTATCATCAGTTCATCACAACGCAAAGATACCACAGGCACGGGCTAAAAAGCAGATTAAAATCAATCAGAAGCTGGCACCAAAGCAAGTTTGCACAAATAGAAGATTTCACCAGGCGCTACGATGCATCGACGGTCAAGTGGCTGGGTCACAAACAAACACAACAAGAATGCAAAGGATCGAATCAAAGGAGCCGGTGTCGATTGCGCCCCCCGGTATTTGAGTTTTTATTGCCGCCAGCAGAGCATTCAGGGTTATAATTTTCAAGGAAAATTATAACGGCTTAATCTGGCCCGCATGTGCAGGGATTGATTGTGCTGCATATTAACGAGCAAACGGCTGTTAAAACTATAAAAGAGAAAATTATGTTCCGGAATTCCAACTTCATCGGTTTGTTGATAGGGGTATGTTGTTTTTTAGTCATTGGCAGTCCGGCACAGGCGGTGACTGCAGATTGTACGGAGCAAGAGGCGCCGGCTGCATTTCTTGTACAAAACGGTTTGCTTTGTCTGCAAAAAATAACTGTTGCTGAACAGCCCGCAGCTGTGTTTTATAAAGCAGCGCTGGCATGGTCGGGGCCGGACAATCCTAACCAGTTCAGACTGTTGAGCGCAGAACCAGATCAGCTGTCCGATCAAAACAGCCCTACTTTTTCTACTGTCAATGGGTCGTTAATCATTCCCAAAATCGATATTCCCAGAACGTTTGGCACGGAACGTTATATTGCAAATCTGGTTTTAGTGGACGAAACAGATCTCTCCGTATTTAAACTGGCTTCGGTATCGCTTTATATTAATCCCGATTTTGTGCCCAATGTCACTTGGAAACCTTATGGCATGCTTGATTCTGACGAACGGCACGCGGTTGATTTGCTGGGTCGGTCGATTCCGTATGCCAAGTTGGCCGACGCGGTCTATGACTTTGATAATACGGTCATTGATCAATGGATTTTGGTCGAAAAGAAGGATAGAAACTCCGGCATGCAGGCCGCCGTTTACTATAATCCAGAAACAGATGAAGTGGTGCTCGCCTTTCGCGGAACAGAAACCTGTGATTTTCCGTGTTCGTTAAGTGAAACAACAGAGTTCTTATTGGATACAACGGCTGACAGCCTGCTCACGTTTGGATTTGTTGACACGCAGTTTGAAGATGCTGTTGATTATGCACAAGATGTTGTCAATCGTGTGCAGGGACGCAAGACTATTGTCACGGGTCACTCGCTGGGTGGCGGTCTGGCGCAAGCAGTGGGTGCGGCATTTGGGCTGGAAACCTTTGCGTTCAACTCCGCACCGGTTCCAGATGATTTTTTTAAAGATTATCCGCGCGCTTTACCGCCTGAGGCGCTAAATGAAATCATACATGTGATAGGTGATATTCATGATCCGGTTTCCAATACCGATGAAACCGGCAAGCTCTACCAGAATGCCGACCATGTTTCGTCACTGATCCAGTTTGATTTCGACATGAAAGAAATTCTGCCTGCAGGGCTGAAACGACTGAATGATCTCAGATTCAACCGTCACAGTATTACCCGTCTGGTTGATAACGCATCCTCACTTTTGACCATTTATCAAGATGGGTGGTGAACACAAACCCTGTTGATTCAAACTTGTTATATGGATAGGCGTTGTCACCAATCAAGTTTCAGCATTAATTTGCATTCATCCTGGTCTTCCCTTTTCTAGGTTCTGTGGAAGATTAAACAGATATCACGAAAAAAAACAAATGCAGGGAGCATTTTTTGGCAACTGATCAATGGCTGATTATCAGTATATTGCTTATAACCGCAGTTCTATTTTTATGGGGCCATTGGCGTCATGATCTGGTTGCGATAGGCGCTTTGCTGGCCTGTATTGTGACCGGTCTGGTCAGTTACTCAGATGCTTTTATCGGTTTTAGTCATCCGGCCGTAATAACCGTCGCCTGTATTTTGATTTTAAGTGCCGGGCTACAAAATTCAGGCGCTGTAGACTGGCTGACGCGATGGATGCTGCCAATAAAATCCGGACCGGTTCTGTCTATTGTTTCACTGACCTGTCTGGCTGCGGTTCTTTCCGGTTTCATGAATAACGTGGGCGCATTGGCGATTCTGATTCCGGTGGCACTGCAAATGGCGTCACGGCTGGATATGCCGCCCGGACAAATCCTGATGCCGCTGGCATTCGGTTCTATTCTGGGCGGTATGACAACCCTGATTGGCACGCCGCCCAATCTGATTGTTTCCGGCATACGTGCGGAGACGACCGAACGGGGCTATTTTTCCATGTTTGACTTTACATCCGTCGGGCTTGCTGTCGCGGTTGTTGGCGTTTTGTTTATTTCTCTGCTTGGCTGGCGTTTGGTGCCAGCCCGTAAACCGGCAAGCTATGAAAGTTTTGATCTCAGTGCTTATCTGACGGAAGCGCGTGTTACGGCCGACAGCAAAGCCGTTGGTATGAATCTTCGTGAAATAGAAACCGTGCTGGAAGCAGCTGATGCTCAGGTTGTCGGTCTGGTGCGTAATGATGTTCGGGTTACGCCAGCCAACCTGAACCGGAAAATATATACCAATGATATTCTGATTATCGAAGCGGAGGCGGAATCACTTGCCAATGCCTTGTCCAGTCTGGGTCTGGTACTGGAAGAAGCAAAAACCAAAGCGACCGAAGACACCAAAAAATCTGATGGCGCCGAAAAACCCATCGATACAACAACAAAGCAAGAAAAAGAAAAAAAGAAATCCAACCAGAAAACGCAAGAAGAAGAAAACAAAACCGAAAAACCCGCATCCGGTGAAATTATTCTGACGGAGTATGTGGTGCTACCTGCTTCGCTGCTGGTGAATCGTTCGCCTCAAGCCATTGAATTGCGCACACGCCACGGGGTTAATCTGCTGGCGCTGTCGCGCAAGGGAAGCCGCATAACAACGCGGTTACGTACGATTCTATTCCAGGCCGGCGACGTGTTAATGCTGCAGGGCCCGCCTGATACAATAGCCGAATTTGCTGAAAATACCGGCTGCGTGCCTTTGGCGGAAAGAACGCTGCGTATTCCAGACAAACGTAAAGCATTGTTGGGCGGCATTATTATGATGCTGGCAATTGGCGCAATCGTATTCGGACTGCTGCCGCCAGCCATAGCGTTCATGTGCGGCGTACTGGCTGTGACAGCCCTGCAAATCATACCTTTACGCTCGGTGTATCAGGTAATCGATTGGCCGGTGATTGTGTTACTGGCAGCCCTGATACCGGTTGCCGGTGCGATGCAGGCTACGGGTGCGGCCGATCTGATTGCACGCGTATTGCTGGAAAATCTGGCGCAAGGACATGCGGTTGTCGCATTGGGATTGGTTCTGGTCGTGACCATGACCTTATCGGATTTAATGAATAATGCTGCAACGGCAGCAGTGATGTGTCCCATTGCGTTGGGTACCGCCAATCAACTGAGCGTCAATCCGGATGCCTTTCTGATGGCTGTCGCCGTAGGCGCTTCTTGTGCATTTCTGACGCCCATCGGGCACCAGAATAATACCTTAATTCTCGGTCCCGGTGGTTTTCGTTTCGGCGATTACTGGCGGCTGGGATTGCCGCTGGAAATTCTGGTTATCACGGTCAGTATCCCAATGCTCATTTTGGTTTGGCCATTATGATCACTTTGTAGCAGAATATAGACGCTGGCTTTAGACTGCAGGAAACGGAGAAAAGCAAAGGAAATCAGGGAATGTAAATGTCTTCAATCACTAGAATGGTCACTTTTGGGGTGTTGTCGCTTGGCTGGCTGGTGTTTGCTTATCATGCCGGCAGCATGATTCCCGATCAGCAATTATGGTTTGCTTTGCTCATTACTTTTTTGTTCGGAATACCTTTGTACATGGCGGCAACCTATTCGGTAACCATTCAAAGAATTCATCGCGCCAATCAATTTCGTAATCTTGGCATTTTGTACTGGTTTTTGAATAAACGGATTTTACCGTATATCGGATGGGCGCTCTGGTCGGTTACTTTTTCTTTTTTATTGATATTTTATCTCGGCGTTACACAAAAGATTGAATGGATTGTTTTTCTTTTGACCGTTCCCGTATTCTCCTGTTTTCATGTTATTTTTTCGCCTGTTGCGGCACGTGAATTCAAGTCTTATATTGCGCTGCATAAATCCTTGATCTGGACGCGTTGGGCGACAGCACTGGCCATGGCGGGGTTTTATGTTTTATATGTAAAACTGGCGAGTGGATACCAGCCGTACGCGTCATTAGCCGAAGCGATTCAGGTGCGCAGCCTTGGAATCGATGGTGCAAGTAACAGCGTTTTGATACTGGAAACCGCCCGCTTGCTGGGATTTATCGAAGGATTGAAGGCTTATGTGCTGGGTAATTTGCGCTCCCTGAACGATCTCATTTTTCTGATATTTATTTTTTTGGGCAGTGCTGTGCTTTTTTATAATATCGCGCTCGCCATTTCCAGTTTTATGGTACCGTTGTCAGAATACCGCCGCGTATTTTCGCCATTGCAGGATGTGGACGAGCCTGAGCCCATCCAACCTCGCTCACTGGCGATTG
Organism: Nitrosomonas sp.; assembly: GCA_003514765.1. Classification (GTDB taxonomy): domain Bacteria; phylum Pseudomonadota; class Gammaproteobacteria; order Burkholderiales; family Nitrosomonadaceae; genus Nitrosomonas. Next base: position 8,948 of record DOOY01000060.1, read on the forward strand.
CATCCGCGCTGATCACCTTTTTCATGCTGTTTATTTATGTGCCGTCGACAGTTTACGTGGATGCCTGGTTGCGCTCAACGCCACAATTTGTCGAACAGCTACAGAAAAAACAGGCGGCGGCCGTCGAAAAAATCGAATCACTGGAAAAAATCGGTGATGATTACTATAAACCGGGTACGATTGCGCAAACCCGGCAGGCTTACCTTGAAGTTGTTCATGAACTCGAAACTTCAGTCAGTGAACTCAAAAAAACAACCAATGAGAGTTTTATGCTGATGGCCCATAATGTGGATGATTATCTTGACTGGTACTACAGCCTGCCCGGAGAATATGAACGCATTGTGGCGCTGGCGACAGGAAAGCTGGAAAACTGGATGATTGAAAGGCTCGAAGCCTATCTGATGCAAGGCAATGCATTCGGCCCGGTACAGCAATCTATTGAAGATGCGTTACGTAAAAATGAAGTGTTGCGTGCTGAATATCTCGAAAAAATCAACCGAATACTGGCTGATAATCAGATCGAGCCGGCCACCCAGCAACCCGAGATCATTCAATACTCTCCGCTGGATGCAATCAAGGAGCCACCCAGCAACAGTGTTATCGTCAATCTGGAAAACCGTCTGCTGATATCTGGCGGCATCGGTGCGGCAGGCGCAATTACCGGCGCTATTGCGGGTAAAGTAACCGGCAAAGTCATCGCCAAAGGTGCAATCAGCCTGGGTGCCAAGGCATTGGTCAAAGTCGCTGCGGGTAAAGCAGCCAGCGTACTCGGTGGAGCCGCCGCCGGTGCTGCCAGCGGTGCGGCAATCGGCTCTGTTTTTCCCGGTGTCGGCACCGCCATCGGCGCTGCGCTCGGCGGTATTATCGGCGGAATTTCGGTAGGCTTGGGCGTGGAACATTTGCTGCTAAAACTTGAGGAACACTATTCCCGAGAAGAATTTAAACAGCAGATTCTGGAAGCGATTGATGAAGCGCGCGAGGAATTTGAGGAATCATTGGAAATAGATCGAATTGAGTAAATACAAATGAAAACTCCAATGGTTTGATTTTTCGCGCCATATCACAATCCAAGGACTTCATCCTGCCCGATAATTGATCAGTTTTATGGGGTTAAATGTTATGGAGAAAATAGTGACACGACCTGATTATGATCAATTTATCTGCAATCTATGCGGCAATGTTTCCGGTGTTTCGCATGAATTTCACCGCGAAGCTGGCGCATGCAATCATTGCGGGTCCAATATACGTTTCCGCGCACTCATGCGGGCGCTCTCGCAGCATTTATATGACAAACCCGTACCATTGCCTGCATTCATCCCGGATAAAAATTTTAAAGCTATGGGTCTCAGCGATGCCCCACATTACGCAGACAAGCTGGCAGCTTTATATGATTACACCAATTTCTTTTATCATACCGAGCCTTTTCTGGATATCTGCAATATCGAAACGTTGGAATCCGGCAGTTATGACCTGCTCGTCACCTCGGATGTATTTGAACATGTGCAGCCACCGCGCCATGTTGCCTTTGTCAATAGCTGGCACTTACTGAAACCGGGTGGACTGTTGTTACTGACGGTACCTTATACCTTGTTACCCAAAACATTAGAGCATTTTCCCGGCTTGCATCAATACGGATTTGTAAAAGGTGAAGCGGGTATGCTGTTGGTTAATCGCCGGAAAGATCAGATATTCGAGGTTTTTGACAACTTGACCTGGCATGGCGGTGAGGGCACTACGCTTGAAATGCGGGTTTACTCAGAAGCAGATTTGCTGCAGATTATTTCTGATACAGGTTTTAAGGAAATTAAAATATGGAATGAAGATTTTTCGGAGAATGGTATTCTGCAGTCGCACCAGGGAGGCAGTTTCGTCATTACCGCAATCAAAGACAGCGATAGAACTCCTGCGCCGGTTACGCAATATGACCCTTATCTTGAAAATATTTATCCGGAAGATCTGTCCATTGAACACTTCCTGGTTCAACGGCCCGTCCGTATTTCGGGTGACCGTGCAGAACAGGCCATTGCGCAATGGAAAATGAATACGCTAGAACAAAAAACGGCATTGCCTGTTTCTAACAGAATATGGCGTTATATCAGGAAAAAACTGACCGGATAACCATTTCCAAATCCCGGAAGCCGGAATGAGCCTGATGAAAACCAGTTTTTTTGTTATGGATAGGTGTAACTCGATTGAATGCCAAGCGGCAGACCCAAGAATAGGTACAGCAGCAGGAATATCGTCCAGATAACGAGAAAGGTCACCGAGTAGGGCAGCATCATAGCCGTAACCGTGCCGATTCCAGTGTTTTTCACGTAGCGTTGGCAGTACACAACCACAAGTGGAAAGTACGGCAACAGCGGCGTGATGATATTGGTGCTCGAATCGCCGATGCGGTATGCCGCCTGTGTCAGATCAGGCGAGATACCGAGTTGCATCAGCATGGGCACGAAAATTGATGCAAGCAGCCCCCATTTTGCACTGGCCGAACCGACAAATAGATTAATGAATGCAGTGATGAGTACAACACCAACAATCGTGAGATAAGACGGCATTGCCATCGCCTTCAGCCAGGCGGCGCCCTGGAGGGCGAGCAGCACACCCAGATTGGACTGGCCGAACGCATACACGAATTGTGCGATAAAAAACATGATGACCAGGTAATAAGCCATTTGTTGCATGGCCTTCGTCATTCCCTCGATAACATATCTGGAACTTTTTACGGTTCCAGCTGCAATGCCGTACACAATGCCCGGCAGAATAAACATCAGAAAGATCAGCGAAACAATGGAGCGCATCATAGGTGCGTCACCCGTCGTCAGATCGCCTGTTCCATCCCGCCAGGGCGAACTGACTGGCCAGGCGGTAACGATCATAATGATGATACCAAGCAGAAAAAAAATTCCCGCAGCGCGCAAGCCGTTACGCTCATTCGACGCAAGTGCTTGCATGCTTGGCAGATCGGTGAGGTTGCCGTCGAGCACGGTGTTTTGCAGTCTCGGCTCAACAATTTTTTCTGTCACATACCAACCCAATCCAATAATCAACAAAGATGAAGCCATCGTAAAAAAATAGTTATTCAACGGGTTGAGCACAACACCCGGATCGAGAATCTGCGCACCGGCCTGCGACAATCCTTGAAGCAGGGGATCAAGCGATGACGGTACAAAATTTGCTGAAAACCCACCAGACACACCTGCAAAGGCAGCGGCGATGCCGGCCAGGGGGTGTCTGCCGGCCGCATAAAAAATGACGCCACCGAGCGGTATAACCAGCACGTATCCGGCGTCGACTGCCGAGTGGCTGACGATACCTGCGAAAATGACCATCGGCGTCAGCAGCCATTTGGGTGTAATACCCAGCAGTGCCCGCAAACCGGAATTAATGAAGCCTGTGTGTTCAGCTACACCAATGCCGAGCATCGCAACGAGCACCACACCTACCGGGTGGAAGTGCGAGAAATTCGTCACCATAACCGACATGAATTCGGTTATCGCTGCGCCTGACAGCAGATTGTTGATAACGAGCATCTCGCGGGTGCGCGGGTCAACGACATTGAACGTGGCATACGATAGCAGCCACGATAATACCCAGACAACAAACAGCAATACGATAAATAGCACTGCCGGGTCTGGCAGTTTGTTACCTGTTCGTTCAACCGATGCGAGTATACGTGCAGTAAGGCTGGTTTTTATTTTCTGGATTTCTTCAGACATGCAAATTCCTGATTTTTTCGTGTGTTTCTTATTTTACCAGCCAACACTGCTGCCTTCGTTTTGTTCTTTGAAACAGAGAGCGTTGCAAGTAATACAAAAAAGCATAACAATTGATCATTCTTCAAATTTTATGCACGATGTAATGGCTGCCACCTTTTGATTCAGTAAAGTTATCAATAAGCAGTTCATCAAAAAGATGACTACGATATTAAAGCAGTTGACCCAACATGACTGAATGTGAACTCCGTATGCTCAGCCGCCAATGTATAACAAGGCGATTACCCATTATTCAAGCCACAGCAGCAGAAACAGTAGCTTGGTGGATAACCGCAATCAGCATACAGAGGCCGTGAACCGGGCGGTTTACTCAGAAAGATGTCCGCATTAAATTGACCGGCTTGATCCTGATTTATCAAATTGATAGCGTGCTAATTAAGGAAAGGTAATATTTCTACACGCCGCTCTATTTTTTCCATCGTCTGATGATATGCCGGTGTGTCAAAATTGCCATAATGCTGTCTGAATTCGTTTTTGGATAAATGTTCCGGGAGATCTATCCAGGCTGGCATGAGATCGCTGTCATCCAGTCCTTGTGCGATTAATTGCTGCAGCCGAACTGCTTCTTCCTGACTGGCCGTGGCGCGTTCGCCAAATCGCGTACCTGCACGGTCTGCCGCTATATCATTGAATGAAAAACCGCTGCCGCTGCGCTTGTCTTCTATTTCTTTGTAAAGACCGATTGCATCGGACAGCGCAGTATCTGCATAAGCTGTGATTGCAGCTGAAACGATAAAATGCTGTGCAAAATCCTGACGGCCATCCAGTGTTACTGATTGATTATGCGGTCGAGGCCAATCGACAGCTTCAGGTATTAAATATTTCAGCGGTAATCCCACTATATACAGTGTGGCGGCCAGAATTGCTGCGCGATTCTCTTTTTGTGCCTGGTTGTCAGCAGAATACCGTGCGGCCATTTGCATTAATGGTTGTAGAATTTGAGATAATGTCTGATTCGCTTGTTGAGAGTAGTTTTGCGTGAGCAGTAAATGGTAACGATATACTTTTTCTTGTTCCGATTTGCTCAATACGGGAAAGTGGTTGTCAATTTTCAGACTGAACTTGCCTTGCCACTGATACAACACATTGAGTGCGTCGGGTGCAATTTGTACAAACTTGATTGCTTCAATCCCGTTTCTATATTTAGGTTGGTTTTGCAACCATTGAATACTTTGAGTGACCAGAAACTGGCTGACAAAATCAGGTATCGGAATATGTCCGATGCGCACAGATTGAAGCTGTGGCAATGCGTCTGTTTCTATTACTGTGGCTTCAAGATTGATGTAGCCTTTCGGTGCTTGTGGCGGCAGTGGCAAACTTGCCTGGATGCTCGCTTGTTGATGGGACATGCTAATATGCGCGTCTCCGTTAATGAAATGCTTGGCAAGGTAATTGGCCGCTATATCAATATCTTCCGGCTGGATTTTGATTGAGGAAAGCAGTTTTTGTTTGGCTTGCTGACGATATTGGTCAAAAGTTTTTTTTGCGCGTTCGATATGTTCTGGCGTGACCACAACTTGTCGCTGCACGCTAGGTTTCTCATCAATAATCAGAATCAGGAATAAGCCCGCCAGCAATAATGAAATTGCAAGCATCCAGACAGTGAGCAGTAGCGATTTTCGAATCATTATGATGATGAGTCTAACATTAAAGATTGTCGGAAGTTTATTACACTGGTGACCTCGGCGTTGAATATCGCTGACAATGCCCGGAACTTGTTGCGCTTGTGCCGATTTCAACAATCAGAAAAGGTTTTTGTTTTTTTATCCGGTAACGACCGGATAAAACTGAAAACGCGTTGTAAATAAGGTTACATTTTTTGGCATATGCATACTATTAAAAGATAATCCGGTTATAATTGACTTCATTTTCGTCCAAAAGTGTATTCCCTTGTATACTGTTTTGGGCAGTATAGTCATAAAAATGCGCGCTTGGCATTCGAAAGAAAATAAGGATTAATTAAAAACGAGTGATACGCTGATTAGCAGTGGCCTTGTATTTTGATGGCGGTCAGATATGATCAATGCTAATCTAGCTGTATAATTACAACAACCGATCAACAGATGTCGACGAGTCTACAGAAAATGTCTAATACATCGTCTGTTCTTGAATTCAAGAGTAGCACTTTTTTTACACCTATCTTGATTCTCTTCAATAATGATATTGCGGCTATAGAACAATCTTTGCAAGAAAAAATCAGCTTGGCACCCGATTTTTTTAAAAATTCTCCACTGATCATCGATGTGCGCGAATTAAATAAGTCGGATTTGGATATCAGTATCGATGAAGTTACGGATATGTTGCGTAAGATTGGGTTGTTTCCGATCGGTGTACGCGGCGGAAATGAGCGGCAGAATAAGCAGGCGCAGAAGCTTTCAATACCAGTCGATACTGGGCGTGATAATGAAATCAGTCATGCTGCACACGGGAAAAATTCACAAAAAGAACCAGCTGTTCAAGCATCGGAAGCGCCCTCGATTAAGCGTGATGACGATCACCAAGAAACAGCAACTGTAGCATCCAAGACGCCCGAGTTATCGGAACACTCCGCTATACAGGCAACACCTGTCAGGTCAATGCTGATTACGCAGCCAGTTCGTTCAGGACAACGTATTTATGCACATGGCGATTTAGTTGTGATGTCACAGGTCAGCGCAGGCGCCGAGATTATGGCTGAGGGTAATATTCATGTCTATAATACATTACGGGGTCGCGCATTGGCGGGTGTACAGGGTAATACAAGTGCCCGGATATTCTGTTTGGATTTGCAAGCTGAGCTTGTTTCAATTGCGGGAGATTATAAAACAAGTGAGCATATAGCCAAACAGATGTACAAAAAACCGGCGCAGGTTTATTTACAGGATCATACGTTAATCATTAAAGAAATTGCCTAGAAATTTTTAGCTAAGGAGACTCAATTGGCAAGAATTATTGTCGTGACATCAGGAAAAGGCGGTGTTGGTAAAACAACAACGAGCGCAGCAATTGCCATGGGGCTGGCAAAAAAAGGTCACAAAACGGCTGTGATTGATTTTGATGTGGGGTTGCGCAATCTTGATCTGATCATGGGTTGTGAGCGTCGTGTCGTTTATGATTTTATCAATGTGATCAATGGTGAGGCGAGCCTGAATCAGGCATTGATTCGCGATAAAAACTGCAATCTGCTATATATCTTACCCGCGTCACAGACGCGCGACAAGGACGCATTGACGCTGGAAGGTGTCGGCAAAGTGCTGGACGAATTATCCAGGGATTTTAAATATGTAGTCTGTGATTCCCCAGCCGGGATTGAGAAAGGTGCGAATCTGGCGCTTTATTATGCAGACGATGCGTTTGTGGTGACGAATCCTGAAATTTCTTCTGTAAGAGATTCAGACCGCATGCTGGGTATTCTAGCCAGCAAATCGCGCCGGGCTGAAGGTAATGCGGAGCCTATTAAAGAATATCTGCTGTTGACACGCTACGATCCAAATCGGGTGAAATCGGGTGAAATGCTGGGGCTGGAAGATGTGCAAGATATTTTGTCATTACAATTATTGGGAATTATTCCTGAATCAAAATCAGTTTTAACCGCTTCAAATGCCGGTGTTCCGGTAATACTCGATGAAAAAAGTGAGGCGGGTCAGGCATATGAAGATGTTGTTGCACGTTACCTGGGAGAAGACAGGCCGCATCGATTTCTTGATGACAAAAAAGGATTCTTCAGGAAGCTGTTTGGAGGTAGATCATGAGTTTGCTGGACTATTTCAGAGCATCCAAACCTAAATCGGCAACAATCGCAAAAGAAAGATTACAAATTCTGGTTGCGCATGAACGTACTGCGCGCAGTCGACCGTCTTATCTTCCTGAGTTGCAAAAAGAACTGCTCGAGGTAATACGTAAATATGTGAATGTCGATCAGGAAGCCATCTCTGTGAAATTTGAACAAGATGATGACCAAGAAACACTGGAGCTAAATATTGTTTTACCTGAGTATCAGCAGGAAAACAAGCAAATGAATATGTGACTTGTTCGACAGCTCTCTACAAAAAAACATATTCTTGAATGCACCATTTCTGGTTATTCTGTGTCCATTTATTTTTACCTGCTTCCAGCAGCATTCCAAATTTTTCTCGCTTAATCAGAATGGGGAGCTTTTTCTCAACATTTTTGCACGGCCGATATCTGGCAACTGGTACAGGATGGCAATTGCTGCTTCTTTTTTTGCCGTTGCTCACGAGTTGCTCCACGTTGACACCCCAGACAACCGCTGTCAAAACAGTTCTTTATAAACCTGCGGCAGAACTGAAGAATGCTATCGCCACCGATTTTGAACTGCTCGGCAGGGTGTCAGTGCGCAATGAGAATCAACGTTTTTCTGGAAATGTGCACTGGCTGCATACAACACTGGAAGATACTATTTTACTGCTGTCGCCACTCGGACAGGCGGTTGCTGAAATCAACAAGAGCGATGCGGGTGTGTATCTTGTTACATCGAAACAGGAAGTGTTTTATGCCCGTAATGTTGAAGATTTGACTGCTGAAACACTGGGTTGGCGTTTGCCTTTGAGCGGCTTGCAGTATTGGATTCAAGGCCGGTATTCGCCGCTGAGCGCAGCGTCGGTTGATATGGATAATGAAGATCGTGTTGTGGCCATCCGACAGGACGGGTGGGAGATTTTTTTCCCCCGCTATTATACTGATCTGGCTGGCCAGTCTGTTATTCGTCCTAAAATTATAGAGTTGCAATTTGAAGATTTAAGTATTCGCATGGTCATCGATAACTGGGCTGAACTTAAACAGCCTTCTGATGGATATTGAAGATGATGACATCATCTGATTTTGCTTCGCCATGGCGATACTGACTTTTCCTGCGCCTGCCAAATTGAATCTTTTTCTGCATGTCGTTGGTCGAAGGCAGGATGGCTATCATCTGTTGCAAACTGTTTTTCGTCTGTTGGATTTTTCGGATGAACTGAGCTTCAAATTACGTGATGATGGCTTGGTAAAATTACTGACGCCAGTAAAAGGTATTCCCGAGAATCAGGATTTATGCGTACGCGCAGCAAAGCTTCTGCAATTGAACAGCGGCGTTAAATTAGGCGTTGATATTTCATTGAAAAAACAAATTCCCATGGGGGGCGGGCTTGGCGGCGGCAGTTCCGATGCAGCGACAACATTAATGGCGCTCAATCAGTTGTGGAATCTGAATTGGAAAAAAGAAAGGCTTTTGAAATTGGGATTGCAATTGGGTGCAGATGTGCCTATTTTTATTTTTGGTCAAAATGCATTTGCTGAAGGCATTGGAGAAAAATTGTCCGCCGTAAAATTGCCGGCAGCCTGGTATTTAGTGCTTGTTCCGCCCGTGCATGTGTCAACTGCCGAAATTTTCTCAAATAAGGAATTGACACGAAACACAATTCCTATCAAAATACCGCCCTTTTCCATCTGGCAGGGTCATAACGATCTGGAACCGGTAGTTTGCGGTATTTATCCGGAAGTATCGAGAAGTTTAGAGTGGCTAAAGCAATTGGAAAATACTACAATAGTCGCTATGAGTGGGTCGGGTGCTTGTGTATTTGCCGAGTTTTCATCAGAATCGGAAGCAAATGCTGTGTATACGAGTATTCCAGTTGAGATGAAAGGTTTTGTTGCGCGCGGATTGGATTATCACCCGATGTGCAAATCTGCGAAATAAAACTGGGGAGTCGCCAAGTGGTAAGGCACCGGATTTTGATTCCGGCATTCGTAGGTTCGATCCCTACCTCCCCAGCCATTTTTCTCTTTTTAATTGGCCTTTTCAATAAAGCGCTTAAATATAAATTACGTTCAACGAATTGAAATCAACGCGAACTGAGAGACTAATAACAAGTAACGTTATTCGGTCATCCGCTTTGTCAGGAAACCATAAGCATTCCTAAGTTTCCAGCCAACTTATGTCAAAAAAAGAAATATGTCCTACGACAGTTTGATGGTTTTTACCGGTACGGCCAATCCAAAATTGGCCCATGATGTAGTAAAGCATCTCAATATTCATCTTGGGCGTGCGACGGTCGGACGTTTTAGTGATGGTGAGGTCATGGTGGAAATTCTGGAAAATGTGCGCGGTAAAGATGTTTTTGTCTTGCAGTCTACCTGCGCTCCCACCAATGACAGTCTGATGGAAATACTGGTCATGGTAGATGCGCTTAAACGTGCGTCGGCAGCACGGATAACGGCAGCTATTCCATACTTTGGTTATGCGCGCCAGGACAGAAGACCGCGCTCGGTGAGAGTGCCGATAACGGCTAAAGTGGTCGCCAATATGCTGACGACTGTAGGTGTGGATCGTGTACTGACAATGGATTTGCATTCAGATCAGATCCAGGGGTTTTTTGATATACCTGTTGATAATATTTACGGCATGCCCATATTGCTGGGGGATGTCTGGAAGCATGATTATCAGGATCTTGTTGTGGTTTCGCCGGATGTGGGGGGTGTTGTGCGGGCAAGGCATATGGCGAAACGTTTGGAGTGTGATCTGGCGATTATTGATAAACGCCGCCCCAAACCGAATGAAGCCAAAATAATGAATATTATCGGTGAAGTGAAAGGCAGAACCTGTGTCATTATTGATGATCTGGTTGATACAGCCAATACACTTTGCAAAGCGGCGGACGCATTAAAAGAAGAAGGTGCGATCGCAGTAATTGCGTATTCGACGCACCCGGTACTGTCAGGCAATGCGATTGAACGCATTCAAAATTCAAATCTGGATAAACTGGTGGTGACAGACACCATACCGCTGCATGAAGATGCAGGTGATTGTAAAAAAATCTGTCAGTTAAGTATTGCTGGATTGCTGGCTGAGACGATGGTGCGTATCAGTAACGAAAGCTCTCTTAGCTCGTTATTTATGGAGTGAGTAAAATCACCTTTTAATCGATTTGTTTGGTCGCGGACAAATCACAATAATGGAGAAGTATCATGAAAATTGAAGTCAGCGCTGATAAGCGCACGTTGCAGGGAAAGGGTGCGAGCCGCCGCCTGCGTGGTTCCGGCAAAGTGCCGGGAATCATCTATGGTGGCGATAGTGAGCCTCAATCAATTGAGTTGGATCACAACGATATGTTCTATAAACTCAAAATGGAAGCTTTCCATGCTTCGATTTTGACCTTGAATGTAGAAGGCAGTAAAGAACAGGTGCTGCTGCGTGATATACAAATGCATCCGTATAAGCAACTGGTTTTACACGTTGATTTTCAGCGCGTTGATCAGAAAAAGAAAATTCACATGAAAGTACCGCTGCACTTTATTAATGCAGAAGTTGCGCCAGGTGTTAAGACAGCCGGTGGTATTGTCAGTCACGTGTTAACGGAAGTGGATATCAGTTGCTTGCCCAAAGATTTGCCAGAATTCATTACAGTCGATTTAATTGATCTTGAAGCTGGGGATACCTTGCATTTAAGTGACCTGGTTCTACCGGAAAATGTAGAAATATCTGCTCTGATCAAGGGTGATGACCAGACTGTGGCCGCCATTGTCATTCCACGTGCCGTCTTGTCTGAAGAAGCAGCAACGGAAACGGAAACTGAAGAAGAGCCGACAGAAGAATAACGTATCGAACGCTTTGAAAAGCAAGCAAACAAAAATCTGCTGGTTTCTGACTATCCAGCAGATTTTTGTTTTATGTACCACTGTAAGTCTTATACATTCTTATGAAACTGATTGTTGGTCTGGGTAACCCAGGTAAAGAATATGAAGGCACGCGTCATAATGCCGGATTTCACTGGATGGATTGCCTGGCGGACGGGTTGAAGATTACACTGAAGCCGGAAACACGCTTTCATGGTTTGTGCGCACGCGTAACACAGAGAGATACGGATTTGTGGCTACTGGAGCCGCAAACCTATATGAATCGTAGTGGTCAGTCAGTTGCAGCATTATGCCGGTTTTATAAAATACAACCAGACAAAATAGTGGTTGTGCATGATGAGCTGGATTTATTACCGGGTGCGGCAAAACTCAAATGGAGCGGCGGACTCGGTGGACATAACGGTCTTAGGGATATTGTCGCACAACTCGGCACCAAAGACTTTTGGCGGTTGAGAATCGGTATAGGCCATCCGGGTGACCGTGATGCTGTTGTTCGATATGTTTTGCATCCACCTGGAAAAGATGAAGCCATAATGATCAATGAAGCCATTGATCGCAGTTTGCAACTATGGCCCCTGATTGCACAGGGTGATTTTCAGTCTGCCATGCTGAAACTGCATACCCAATAATCAATCAGTTTTAATCGACGTCAATCAATAACTGAATCAATTTCAAATGAGCATCCGATTATGAGCTTGAAATGCGGCATTGTAGGTCTTCCTAACGTTGGGAAATCGACATTATTTAATGCGCTGACCAAAGCAGGCATTGCTGCGGAAAACTATCCTTTCTGCACCATTGATCCCAATGTCGGCATCGTGGAAGTACCCGACCCACGTCTTCAGAAACTTGCTGAAATCGTAAAGCCGCAGAAAATACAATCAGCGATCGTGGAGTTTGTCGATATCGCCGGACTCGTTGCCGGTGCATCAAAAGGAGAAGGATTAGGCAACAAATTTCTGGCCAATATCCGTGAAACGGACGGCATTGTAAATTTGGTGCGCTGTTTTTCCAATGATAATGTCGTGCATGTTGCGGGCAAGGTAGACCCTGTTTCTGATATAGAGGTGATTCAAACCGAACTGATGCTAGCGGACTTGTCGACGGTGGAGAAAGCACTGCAACGTGAATCCAAAGTGGCCAAATCCGGAAATAAAGAAGCGATCAAACTATGCGGTTTTCTGGAAATGGTGCGTGATCATCTCGATCTTGGAAATCCGGCGCGATCAATGGCGCTGGATAAAGATCAGCTTATGCTGCTCAAACCGCTGTGTCTGTTAACTGCCAAACCGGCTATTTACGTCGCCAATGTCGACGACAACGGTTTTGAGAATAACCCACTGTTAGACAGAGTGAAGGAATATGCTGCAACTGAAGACGCGCCGGTAGTCGTTATCTGCGCGGCACTTGAGTCTGAAATTGCCGAGTTGCCGGACGAAGACAAAATAGTCTTTTTGTCAGATATCGGTCTTGAAGAACCGGGCCTCAATCGTCTGGTGCGAGCAGCCTATGATTTATTGGGGCTGCAGACTTATTTTACAGCGGGTGTAAAAGAAGTCCGGGCCTGGACTATACACAAAGGTGATACCGCACCGCAGGCAGCCGGTGTGATCCATACGGATTTTGAAAAAGGTTTTATCCGCGCCGAAGTGACCGGCTATGATGATTTTATTGCCTGCAACGGCGAACAGGGCGCCAAGGAGGCTGGCAAAATGCGGTTGGAAGGCAAGGATTATATCGTCAAGGATGGCGATGTGATGCATTTCCGGTTTAATGTTTAACGGATCGCTGAAATTCTATTATGCTTCTAATTTCGGTGTTAGAACTGGCTCGGCAAGTTTCTGATTGACTGGGCCGGACCCTAAGAATTTATGTTCCATGCAATATCCCCTTGACTGAGAGTCGGTATGCGATAAGCATATGACTATTTTATAGCGTAAGTTGTGATTCGTTCCTCATCGCCCACCTGCAAATTATCCAGAAAGTACAATTAGATCGATACAAAACGCTTCGATATAGTGCTGCAAATTCTTTTCCCTTGTAATTAGTCGACCCTTAAGTACTTACAAGTATTTGATATTAATCATAAATACCTGAGTTTGCGCTGTTCAAATCGACCGGAAAATGCTAAAATAAGCAC
>DOOY01000011.1 GCA_003514765.1 Nitrosomonas sp.
CATATATGCCGTCAAATGGTCCGGCGGCATGCGCTGTAGTGGTTGAGAATAAAAAGACGAGTATTGTAATTATGCGTTTCATTGTTATTTTCCTCTGTCGTGTAGATAGAATAAAAATCCTAGCATAGATAGCCGTTCCCTGAAACAAAGCCGGATTATCCCGGGAATAAAATATCAAAGTATTTTGATTGTAAAAGTTGTCGTACACAGAAGGAATTGTCAGTGAAACATATCGTTTACTCATGAAATTTCGGTTTTTATGTATCGTAACTATCTATTTTTACTACGAAATAAAAAAAGAAGCTGCCGAAATTTGGTAAACAATGAATATATTAAACGAACATGTCGTGCATCGAGTTCACTAAAAAGTGCCACATTGTGTGACTGACCGGGATAAACTGCTCTTGTTGGCGGTTTTTATCAAGACAGTTCAATCCATACCGGCTGATGGTCGGATGCCTGCGTTATTGGATCGGTACCGTAAGATTTGAGGTGTTTTTTCAAGCCATCGGTGATAAAAATATAATCAAAACATTCGGGTTGATCAACAAAGTCTACCGGATGGATACCAACGGTCGGGGCATGCGGTTCATCCGGATATAATAGCGTGCGGGCATCATGGAAAACCGGAATACCGTTTCCAAACGGTGCGAGCATCAGTGAGCGTTCGCTTGCTGTGGCGGGAAAATTCAGATCGCCGCACAGTATTGCCTCAGCAGGTCGCGGAAAAGTTTCAAAAGGTCCGCTTTGTTTTACAGTTTGCATTGAACGCTGCGACATGCGGCAGGCTCCTGCATGCAGATGACGGATAGTTTCAATTTGCAATGTGCGCTGCTGCCGGGAATAGTATTCTAGATGCGTTGTCATTATCCGTATCGGTGCGAAGTCAGTGGTGATCACAGCTTCTACCAGAGAACGTTGCATACTCGGTGTGGCTGGCTCAGCAGCCCAGGGTAAAAGATGTTGCCAGACTTGTCCGACCGGCAACCGGGAAAAAACTGCGTTGCCAAAGCGGCTGCGCGTGCGGTCATTATGTCTGTTTGGCACATCAGTTGCCGGGCTGTAAATTGCGGTATAGTCGGGCAGTCCGGCCGACAGTATCTCGAACTGGTCTTCGCCTTCGCTGCCCGGTAGGCCGGGGAAATTGATTGCGACTTCCTGCAGGCAAATAATGTCAAAATTATCCAGTTGTTGAATCGTTCTGAGGATGCGTGCAAGATCAACCCTGCCATTAATACCGCGCCCCCATTGAATGTTCCAGCTTAATAATTTCATGATAATTTTTTACTTGCCTTACAGTATATTAACAAGATGGATGTGATCGATTGATGGGTTTTACTGGCAGGTACTCAATTATTTTTTCAAAGACACGGTCTGTGTAAGTTGTTGGGGTACTAGAGAATACGGCTTGCAAAATGCTCGAAATAGTATTGATCAATTTCGTCACGCGTGAAATGGTGATTTTGCCCGCCACGCTGCGCAATTTTTAATGCGCCCATCAATGACCCAAGTTGTCCGGCTGTCTGCCAGTCCATGTCATTGACAATACCGTAGAGCAGACCGGCGCGATAGGCGTCACCACACCCGGTAGGATCGACGATTTCTGCAGGTTTGACGCTAGGAATTTTGATTTGCTCATTATCCGCATAAATGATTGAACCTTCTGCACCCAAAGTGACGATAAGCGCTCTGGTCTTATTCGCTATTGCTTCCAGGGTGAGTCCGGTACGTTCTTGCAGTAGCTGGCCCTCGTAGTCATTCACTGCGACATAATCCGCTTTATTAATAAAATCAGTCAGTTCTTCACCATTATACATAGGCAGCCCCTGACCGGGGTCGAATATAAACGGGACACCGGCTTCATGAAATTCGTGCGCATGCTGTATCATGCCGTCACGGCCGTCCGGCGCAATTATACCGAGTTTGATCTCTGCAACATCGTTGACGGAATTGAGATGTGAAAAATTCATGGCACCCGGATGAAAAGCTGTAATCTGATTGTCGTCCAGATCGGTGGTAATAAAAGCCTGTGCGGTGAAGGTGTCTTTTACATGAAAAATGCATGACTGATCCAGATTTAGTTGGTTAAACCGTTCGGAGTAGGGCTGAATATCATCGCCTACCGTTGCCATCATGATCGGTTCACCACCCAGCATTTTCAAGTTGTAGGCAATATTTCCCGCGCAGCCACCGAATTCACGGCGCATTTCCGGTACCAGAAATGCGACATTCAGTACATGAATTTTTTCGGGAAGAATATGATTTTTGAAGTGGCCGGGAAAGACCATGATGTTATCATAGGCAATAGAGCCGCAGATCAGTATACGCATAGTTTTTTAATTTAGAAGGTAATTAGAAGAGGATGGTTGTACAGCAGAATTGCTAATATTTCGTAACTGAGTGTCAATTGAATTGATGTTTGTTATTGCTTTCCCTTACGCACCTAAGGCGCAAGGGAAAACATCATTGAGTTTACATTTTAATATGTGACGTTTATGCGTTTTTGCAGATAGCTTGATAGAGGCTTAGACGTCTGGTTTCCAGCAAAG
>DOOY01000041.1:0-212 GCA_003514765.1 Nitrosomonas sp.
GCGAAGAAATGAACAACAGCGGTGCCATAGAACTGCTTATGCCCGCCATTCAACCGGCAGAATTATGGCAAGAAACGGGAAGGTGGGATGTTTTTGGCCCGCAAATGCTAAAAATCAAGGATCGGCATAAACATGATTTTTGTTTTGGTCCAACGCATGAGGAAATTATTACAGATATTGTGCGCAGAGAAATAAGCAGCTATCGGCAGAAC